>NZ_JBFSRM010000038.1:0-26480 GCF_041465805.1 Vibrio sp. 10N.239.311.G01 | reverse complement strand
GTTCACTCGTTAAGCGGTGAACAACGCTTCATACGACCTCAGGTCGCACGGACAAAAATGAGTTTCAGGAATTCTAATATTAGTGATTCATGAATAACTTTTTATAAGGCAAATTTGCCAATTAATACGCCTTTGTACAGTGCGCACTTTGTCTGATTATGTTTAATGGTGCATATATCACTAATTCATTGCAACCTCTTGTATTTAGAGGTTTTGTCTCTGAAGTATCGCGAAATGAGTAAGAATTACATTTTTCGAGAGTTAGAGTGCCAAATGACCAAGGAAGAAGTCGCTGAACTGTGTTTTAAAACTGTGAGAACAGTCACAAGTTGGGATTAAGACTTCAACACATTTACTTGGTCTTGCTAGGGCGATAGCAAATATAAAGAGAAAAACTTTATGAATATACTAATCTAGCGTTACAAAAAAGAAACCCAACGCAACGATGGAATAAAATTCGAAGCGTTGGGAATCACTCATGAATTTCTAGTTATATGTGTACTAAAATTTAGTAAAATCTAGAAGTGTTGGAACTTTCAAGATTCCAGATTGGATTATTCCTATTATTGCGAGTAATAATGTCAAAATTACTAGAGCTGTTTGGGTGGTCTGTGTCCTTTTTTCTCTAGCCCTCTCCATTTGATAAATTTCTAGGGTAGCTATCGCTTTACCCGTAACTTTGTAATTACCTCTGTCTATTATAATTAACTCGCCAGAGGAAACAAAAGAGTTTAAGTACAAATCCATCCTTTTACGACTTGCTTTACCTTTGGGGTGAAGGTACCAGCGCGGAGAATACAGCTGAGTCATGATTTCATGCGAGGAAAATGATTTAGATGGCTTGTTCAGTTGGAAGTTTATCAGTGTGTCCAGTAGCTTCATTCTATGCGGAAATTGAAGCTTTTTACGGTTAAACAAAAGCTGTGGTACATGATATTTTGATAAAATGTACAGAGATTTGAGCTTATACAACCTTGTCTTTTCATTGAACACATAATCCCGAATAGACCAATAAGTATGGCTTGCTAGCCCATGATAATGGTCTATACGGATATCAAGTTTTTCCATCATTTCAAAAGTTGAAGAAGCATCTAAGGAAAACAGTCTGTCATCCCATGCTTTTAGAATAAGCTTGTTGCCATCTATCCTCTCAAGCAAATATAACGGTGACCCTTCAAAGTAAAAGACAACAGAATATAAATCAACCAACTTACCATCGTCACCAGTTCTAGGAATGAGCCCTTTCGCTAATTTCGGTTCAATCTCTTTTAAGACACTCTCTAATCGCACCATTTTTCTCCAATTATCAACAACTATTAGATAAAAGTTTCTATAAGTAAATGAAAAGTTCTTCTATCTAACTCTTTGTAATACTATTTTACGGGGAGTCTTCATCAACAAACAGTGACATATCACTATAAAACAGGTAGTTGAGTTGGAGATCAAGACTTCTACGCATCTACTTAATCTAGCTAGAGCTATAGTAAATATAAAGAAATAGGCTAGATCATTCCCTATTTTTAGTTATATCAAGGAAAAAGAAGCCAGGCTCTAGAGTTTGGCCTCTTTGCTATGAACCTTTTAAATTTATGCTCGTTGCTCTTTAAAGTACTGATATTTCTTCTCTTGAACTGTTGAGAGATAAAGTGCTTTTTGATAGATAGCATTAATAGTATTGTGCATACGGCTATATACAGAATCATTATCAGGACCAAATGAAATAAAACGATCCGACGTTTTGAGAAAATCATCTATTCTGTGCTGTAAACCTATGTGATCTAGCTCATGTGCCAACAAATTACGAATCTTGTTTAGTTTTAAGAAACATTCCCATAAAGCTAGTGTCTCTGCGCAGTCTGGATCTGCATAAGCTTTGCCAGCATTGAATAAACTATATGTATCTTTAAACACATCTTTTAATACTGCTTGATTTGGGAAATGGTTATATACATATGAGCGAACTTGCTTTTCGATCAACAAGTGTCCTTTAAGAACGAGTAACGTAAGATCTCCATCAGATGGAAGTAAGTTATAAAACTTCTCTAGTTTTTCAAAGTAATCATCCGTATAAGTTAACAATAAATAACTAAAGGTTTCTATCTGAGATTTATCGCCTTGAATTTTCGCTTTTTCTAATTGTTCTTCCCATTGATGTCTAGAATTGATCATTTTTCATCCTCCGTTTGATTTAATATCATTGTATATGTGAAACTAAAGAAATCAAAAAAATAACCATATTATTCATACGCTTATATGATAACCATCTAGTAACTATTCCTTAGTAACATAACAACTGTTGAAAAGAGTTTTTCTACATAGCTAAGCGATAAAGAACTAGCGCGCAAGCTTGCAACTAGAGCAGGGTTATGTGAGTGCTGATTGTTAGGTCGAATTTACCCCCGTGATACAACACGGGGATTCACGACGAACAGCATTAGAAGAATGGATAACTTCTAGTAGGGCAAAACCCCATGAACAGGATGTGAATGAGTAAAAGGTCTACCAAATAACGGGGCACTTTCGAGCTAGAAAGTGCCAAGGGTAAAAATTCAACCAAAGAAACTCTTGGACAAAAACGATTTAGCAAGATTGCTAATTTAGCGAAGCATGAATTATTAAAAGTATGGCAAATTTGTTTACGTGATTGTCCAGTATCGCTGAAGCAGATCAAATTGTACTATTTGGGGAGTTTACATATATTCAGAAACAGCAAATAAAGTTATTGTTCTTGAATACCTAGTTTTAAGCTATAAATGCAGATTTCCCCAATGCCTTCAGCAGCCCACTGGTCCATTAAGACTCTACAAACTGGAGGCCCATTACCCAATCAGAGACTTTTACAAAGTTAAGCGTATCCACGTTTTGTTTCTTGAACGCTTTTACTACTTTCTCATGAACAATAATATGAGGGTAATCGCTGAATTTTGGCATAAAGACCAAGCGTTCTTTCTCTGGCATCGCAGACAACTTGTTATCATCCAAATAGTACTGCTCAATTGTGTGTCTAGTATCTTCCGGGTCATAATCATCAATCTGACACTTTTCTAGATTCAAAACATCCATTTTCTCAAATACATTAAACACCCAATAGCCCTCATGATATTTGTCATGATCATCTACGATCACGCTGGGGTAAACCTGACAACATGCATTGTCTATATTACCAAGAGATTGTTTAATTTCATCAGAAAATACTGGGTAGGTTGAGTCTAAGTGAGCCTTTTTAATTGGCCTAGAAACCCCTCGAACCAAATCTTCATCACGATAGCAGTTTTCAAAAAGCATTGGCTCATCACCACTTAGCTTGGTGTATTCGTAATCCCTCATGGCTGAATGCTTTTGAGGCTTTAGGTACAAAGTATTTTCATCATAATTTTCGAAAACAATATAGTATTGGTCGTTGTATTGGCTCATTGTCCTACCTTGGGTATCCATCTGGTGTTTTGGTACGTGATCGTTTTGGTGTTCCATGGGGAACTACTGGTTTGATAGCGCTTGTCTTTGCCATCTCTTTCGCCCAGTTGATAGTGAAGCCGGTCACTGTTGCAATAGTTATCAGGATTGGTTTGTGCGTTGATAATATCGAATTGGCAGGCGCAGCCGGGTCCTCCTGGAATAAAGTATTGGGAAATTTTGGTCAACGGTAATGAAAAAAATTGCCCTCTTTCAATTTTGTTGATTTTCTTTAGCACTTTACGACTAATCGGGTCGAGCAGCTTATGTATCTCTGACTCGGTTTCTGTTTTCTTAGTCTTTCCATAGCAGTCTTTAATCTTTTTTCTTATCTCTGGATCTCTCAACTCTCCAGAAACGTAACGATGATAAGGTTCTTCCCTAGGTCGGCTAAAGATATGATCGCCGCGGTGTAATTGGCAATGGAGTTGACATGCACCCGGCAAAGTAGCAGGAAAGCCGACCAAATTCGATAACTGGTTGATGTCGTAGCCTTTGTTGACTAGGTTTTCACCCAGCTCACTGTGTTTTACTGCTTCTGCCGAAATAATATGATGGGTATCCATATGGATACCATTATTATAAGGGTGCTCAGATAATTTTTTTACGTTGTTTACCCAGCGCTTACGATAGCCTTTTTTCTCAATCATACCATCGACGAAATCCGATTCTGCCGCCTCTTGACTCATCAGTGTGCCCATAGATAACTTATCCTATACATATTCGATTTCACCCCGGTACAACCGAGGCGTTTTATGTTCTTCACTCTTACACAGTCGACATTTACCCTTTCTAGGCTCATGTTTCTCTTCCACTTGAGCGGTACTATTAACCCGTTTGTCTGCTATGGCGGACTTACGGCGCAATGCCAAATGGCCCGCTAACTTGTCGTAATCTGGCAAGATGTCGACTAAACCATCGACGGTGCTGGTAAAGGTTTCTAGTGCTTGTGCGGCATGAGAGGCTGCACCAACCTTTTTAACGCCCATGGTAAATTTCGCTGTAACCGTCGCAATTCTGGCGGCTGCCCCTGCTGGCCCAGTTAGCAAACCAATCACTGTGGTTAACACCACTTCAATGGCAATATACGCAGCTGCTTTACCCACGTGGTAGAAATAGAAGTTAGGTGGGACAGCTTCAATAATCAGGTTCAAGTATGTAAAGAAAGGCAAGATGCTGTTGTCATCATTAATCAACGCCAAGGCCTTAGGGAAAAACTCACTCTCCTTGATTTCCATTGCCCATTCAGGGTCAAACTCCATCACAACAGTGTCAACGAACTTTTCTACGCCTTTAACATCGTTGTTGGTAAAGAGCGTAGGCAAATTCCAAATCGCTTCTCTGTGTCTTGCAATACACTTAATCTTGCGCGCCATATCGTCTGAGCCTTCATTCCACCAAAGCTGCACATCATCAATGGCCTCATCAATGTTCTCGTACGCATCCACACTGGCCGCAATAAGCAAGTTAGGCGCCATACTGGAAATATAAGCCGCCTGTTTTACCCAGCTTGGTAAATCACTTTGAGCTAACTGAACTTCCGTTCCTTTCATCGCATCGGCGGTGTACTTTTCCAATGCATTGTATTTTTGATTGGCGTAAATATAGAGCTTATCAAAACCATCGGTGGTGGCATCTGCTAAGGTATGGCCCATCTCGCCCCAGACTTCGGGAGAGAAAAGTTCCACCACATCAGCACCCCAAGCTTTAGCCCCTTCAAGCACACCATCACCCAAACAAAGTACACCTTCTTCGTTCCATTGTTTCTGGAAACCTGTCATATCTTTCGCGACTGTGTTTAAAAGGCCGTCCAAATAAGTCTCGATAGCTTCCTGTTGTTTTACAATCTTATCTTCAATGCCTGGTTCACCTTCATACTCGATAGTGACAGAGTCTGTGTTGGGCTTGAGATCATCGACCACCACTACACCTCCCTCTGTCTTCTGGGTCTCTAACGCCAGATCCATAGTTTCTGAGGCCGTACTTCTTTGCGGCAATGGATTGAGATCCAATTTGTCTTTATGGGGAACGGAGCCATTGGCTATCACTTTGAGGTTTTTAGCGTAAACAGGCGTTCCCCACAGGTCATCGTGAACGGCACGGATCTTAATCCACTTCTGCTCCTCTAACTCTATTTTCGGTATCGCATTCACGACTACTTCGATAGTCCCTGCTTCGGCAGAGTAAACATGATCAGGCGCTTGAATGACCGAGACATCTGACACATCATCCATAAGTTGACTAGCTTTATTTTCCATACGCTTGAAAGCTTGGCTGAGGTTATCGGACAATTTTTTAGCATAGGTATCAATGGTACTCACATGCTTTTTATAGATATCAGACGACAAGTAATCATAATTCAACCGACTAGCTTCGGACTTAAGAGATTCCACACGCCCTTTTATCTTACTAAGTAGACTCTCTAGTTCAGAGTTGAGTATATTCTTAGCCTTATCCCAAGGGTAGTTATTGATGAAAACCTGAGGATTACCTTTACCACGAGCTCGCATGTAAGCCAGCATACGGTCTGCGGTTTCATGCTTGGGTAAACGAAATAAGACGGAGAAAATTTCCCCTTCTTCCATCACCATTGGTAACCCGTTCGCCAGTACACTATCAAAACTCGTATCAGAGAGACTATCAATTCCCGCGATTAGCGATTCTGACAATACGCTGAAATGAAAATCAGGGTGTCTAAACTCGAAGTGGGCTTTCGTTTCTGCTTCCACAATATCGGCAAAATATCGGTCAGCGGTGAGGCTAGGTCCCATGGTTCCCCAGCCTTCTACTGGCGGGGCAATACGATTCGGGTGCCAGAAGGTTTGCTGTCCCTGAGCAGACCTATCAAAGAAGTCATCATCATTGTAATCGGGTAGGTAGTGTGGGTTGGTTAAACGAACCGGGGTAGCAATAAACTCATCCGTACTTTCTTTAACCAGAATTTTGATTTGACCCGGCTTTAAGCCTGATACTTTGCTTTTGCCAGAGTTATCAAAGTGACCAGGAGACAGAGCACCACCAGAGACATCGGTAATGTCAAAATCTGCGTTCTTAAGAAGTACACCATCCGGGTATCGAGCCTTGATGTAGACAGTGTAAGTGCCGTCTTCATCTTCAGTGACCGTGACAGCAGGGTTTTGAACCCCACCTAGGCACATGGTGTTGCCCTTGTTCATTGTCATTTGGTCTGACAACCTAGCCACGCCTTTCCCTTCGATGATGACACTCGGTGATGCGGAAATGAACTCGGCCTCGGCCTCTATCGTACCCGATGCTACGCCTTTCTTGTCCCCGCCCGCATCGCCTGTGCTCTTGGCAAACTTACTGCCCTTTAAAGCAATACTGTTTCCGCCATCTGCTGTGACTGTCGTAGTGCCTTCCACTAAATCTGCCGACTTCGCGTTATTTCCATAAGGGATTGGTACAACAGGTTTACCGACTGTAGTAAGGCACACATCAGGCAGGGTAGCATTCGCCTCTCCTCCCGAGCCTTTATGGACAACACTGAGTCCATTTGCACTTATTGTAACTGCCATTAATATGTCCTACTTAGATTAAGTGGATTAGTTGAGTTTTACCTTAGCGCCCTGGATCTTATGAATTTTTTCAGCGCTACTACTAAGATGCTTGGCTGTTGTAGTGATACGGCCATCCGTTCCACTATATTTGGTTTGTGTCGTCCCAGAGCCAATAAGCACTTCTTCCTCTGCATCAAGGGTTATCCTCTTTGCTTTAACAACAAGCTCTTGCTCTTCAAGCAAAGAAATATAGATATCAACCAATGTTGGAATGGTAAGATCTTCGGATAGAAAAGAGATTCGGCAATCGAGTTTATTATCGATGGCCATAAAAATTTCTGACTGAGTAAAAGCACGGCCTATTGACGCCCAGAGAGGTTGAGAAAATGGGTTATGCTCAAAATCTACTTTGACTCGATTCTTTTCTGGATGAACTTCCACTACCCAACCAATTCGAGAGCAGGGTTTTGAAGTAGGCTTAAGAATATCTCTTGGTGGCTCTTGATTCATGGTGGGCCCAGTGATTATTTAGAGCCTATTATTTTATCTCTGGGCGATTTGAATAGGTAATGTGGAAATGAATGGTCACTACGATTGAATAATCGACTTTAAAGACATGAAGGCCAATCAATGTAACTAGACTAGCAAATCAATTGGCTTTATCGCATGTGTTTTTCACTTTTCTATAGGTTTATCTCGCACTCAAATTTGTGATTAAAGTCACGCACATCACTATCATTTTAAAGTTGAGAGTATTACATCACTTGAGTAATGATAGAAACGATATACCAAGCCAAAAAGCAACACGATGATGTCTTTTGTGTCGTATAACTTTGACAACTGCTAATGTCAGATAACTTTTATTAGGGGAAACACACATTAACAAGGTGTGAATGAGTAAAAGGTCTACCTTATAATGGGGCAGAAATTAGATAACTCGTGCCTAGCTAATTACGGATTTAAAGCCAAAAAGTGATCAAACTTTATTGGAATCGAACAAACTATTTTGACATCTGACAATACTTTTTTCGCGTGCGTTTTTCCTAACAAAGTGCCCCTGTAAGAAGAAAATTGGACGTTAATTCAAAAGTAGTGTGGTCAAATATACACCCCATCCCCTTTCAATAGGGGCTTT
Organism: Vibrio sp. 10N.239.311.G01; assembly: GCF_041465805.1. Taxonomy (NCBI): domain Bacteria; kingdom Pseudomonadati; phylum Pseudomonadota; class Gammaproteobacteria; order Vibrionales; family Vibrionaceae; genus Vibrio; species Vibrio sp. 10N.239.311.G01. The sequence goes on along the minus strand of NZ_JBFSRM010000038.1, from coordinate 18,374 downwards.
TTTTATGGATAATTCAACCTCTTAGCGAAAATACGAACCAAAGAAAAAGAATTTATTTAGTGCCCCTGCGCTTTCAGTTTACCGCCACACACCACGCTAAATCGAAAACGATTTAAATGGTTGTCTGCTTTAAACATAAAGACAATACAATCAATAACTTATGATATAAATAGAAGAGTGAATATTTTGGGGGGGAAATTTTCAAAATTTCAACTAATTAGCCGCTGAAATCCAATGTAGATTTACATCATAAATGCATCAATTGTACTTAATCCCTTTTCGAGAAAGGTCTGAGAGCTTGTTTAAAGTGGAAGTGATGTACTAGTGATTTATTAGCAATTAACTCGATGTTTTTAATGATAAATAGTGAGCTTTTTTGCAAGCATGTGATTTAATTGTAATGTAGGTAAAGTGTTGTTTAGAGGGAAATCTAAGAAAGGATGGTGGGATTATGGCGAAAGCTTTTTCTGTACAGAGTTACATTCGGGGTGAATTGGAGCAAGATTTTAAGGTGTTCAGAGACAGAGAAAAGTTAGGTGATGCGGAAGCCGTCAGGCAACTTCTCACGCTGGCATTGAGGATCAAACTGAACGATAAGGAAGATGAGCGGCCGTCTAACCGCGAGTTGATGGAAGAGATGTATCGACGGATCAGGATGATCCAAGGGACGGGTAATTTAACCCACACACAAAGTTTTGATGGTGTCGCGTTCCATGAAAATAAAAAAGATGCAGTAGAAATGCGTAATTTGGTTTCCGCTGATGTGGATAAAAAAGTGGATGCTTATCTTGCAGGCGAAAAAAAAGGGTAGCAGCAGCTACCCTCTTATTATCGCTCTAACTCTCTGTCGATTTCTCTGTCTTCCCAATGTCTCTCTTTCTCTGATTGATTAAATTCCATCTCTTGTTGAGGTGAATATTCTTTTGGCTCAAAGTGGTCGAATGATTGGCTGTCGAGTTCTGTTTTCTCATTATAGTTGAAGGTGTCTAATTCCCTCTCCTGATGAGACGTGTGCGGCTCACTTAATTCAAGGTTATGTGCACTGTTATCTCGCTCTAGTTTATCAATGCACGATTTGATGTCCTCTTTAAGGTTATCATTTGACATGAATTGGATGTCTCGGCCATTAAAGTTCTCGACGATTTTTTCAATGTTGTTCGGGTTTAAATCGTGATTGCCATGATTTAATACAATAATGATGTTCTGTCTTAGTTCATCGGTAGAGATGTTTTGAATGTCGTTCTTATGATTGAGGTTAATAATATCAATCTGTCCTTGGGTTTGGTCTCGAATTAGAAACGATTGTTCAATCGATGTGCTGATGATGGTGGTGTTTAAATTCTCCCCTTGATGGAATCTTGTTAATTGTTTGGATTTCGTCCCTAGGGTTCTTGGGTTAATGTCTAGGGAGGTATCTTTATTTCCTTGAGTGTCTAAATAGGTCACTTCAATGGCTTTGGTTTCGCCTTCTTTATTGTGGATGTTGGTTAGCATTGCAGGGTGAAGGGATCTATCTTCGGATGAATAGACCGCCGGGTGGAATTTTACATGGTTGTTTTCAATGTTATTGACACCGAGCTTGTTTAAGTACGTTTGGGCCAGTGTGTTATCCATCGGTAAGCTTTGATTGATATAATCCTTAGCCCGTTCTTCAAACTGCGCAATATGCCTTGGGGTGGTGCTCAGTAATTTGTCGTGTTTACTGTTTTCCTCCAGTTGATATTTTTCCGGTTCGTTGATCATCTTGTGCGCTTCATTCATCGCGGCTTTATAATTCATTTCCTTATGACTCATGATTAGGTTAATCAATGCGCCTTTTTCGCCTGTGGTGTAGTCTTTGAAATACCCGCGATGCTCTCCAGTTAAGGTGACTTTAATGGCCGATTTTCCAATACCAAAGGTTAAATAATCCCGGTCTGATTTGGATTGATTCGGCTGGCCTAATAACTGAATGGCGAGGCTTTCGGTGTATTTTGGTAGCTGCGTATTGATGTGCTCCCTAAATGTGTTGTAGTCAAAGTCACCGCTTTTATTTTGGAACCGGACGTCCTCATGAGGGAGTGCATTACGGTTAAAGTAGGTGGTGTCTTTGGGTGGAATTTGGTTGAGGGTTTCTATCGCACTGGCTTTATGGCTCTCTTTAGAAAGCCAGCTTTTGACCAATTGTTTTGTGTTGTCGGTATAGAGCCGAATGTGCTGACTGGCACGAGTCACATCGATACCGGCGCGTCTTAAGTTGGTCAGTGCGCCTTTGCTTTGTATCGCGCTAATGACGTGTTGATAGGTGGACCCTTGCGCCATGTCTGCGGTTCGACTGTAAGCGTAGTCCCAGTGCCCGTCTTTAAGCGCATTAGGGTTAAGGTTGAGTGTTTGTCCTGTCTTAGATTGAGCGATAACACGGTCTGTAGTCGCTTGCGTGATGCGGTACTCCACGTTGGCTTTGATACTGCGCTCTTTATCGGTAAAACGGGTGATGATTTTATCGCCCGTTGAGAGTGGTTTTTCTGACGTAGAGAACAGGGTGGTGAAGCGGTGGTCACGGTTGCGCGGTAAGAATGGCCTAGTCTTACCTGTCGCTGCGTCTTGAAGTGTCACCACGCCATGCTCTGAGTCAACGTGAGTGATTGTCGCGTACTCACCGGGTCTGGTGCTCAATATCAAGCCTTTTTGATACGGCATCATGGTAGTGAGCTCTTCACCCGTGGCGCCGATTGAGCGTAGCCGGGTTGCGACGACGTTCTCTTTGCCTAACTCACTCTGTTTCATCAAACCGACACGGATGTGTTCGGTGATGGTGTCTCGCTCCTGGTTGGTGTACGCGATAATCAGTGTGTTGTCTCGCGTTTCGGGGGTGCGCTCTAAATAGTCTTTGGCGACCATGTAGGGCAGCTTCTCTGTGGCGGTGAGCTGCGCTCTGCGTCGGTCTTTGTCGTTTTCATCCAACGTGGAAATGACATGTTGACTGTTGCTTTGAGTATCAGGGGCTTGCTGCTGGAGTTTATCTAGGGCGCTGAGTGGCTGTTTATCAATGGTGTTTTGCTGTGCATTGTGCAGGGTGTCATTTTGTGGACGTACCATATCGGTCATGTAAGCGGTATCGATGCGGCCTTGGCTTATGGCCAGCTCAAAGGGTTTACCGGCACTGAGTGATAAAAGCTGCTCTTTATCGCCCAATTTGGCTGTTTTGGACTGACTGTCATTGACCAGCTTTGTGAACTCATCGGCTTGCTTGTTGCTGACCATGGAGCTTTCATCGAGAAAGAACAAGGTGTGTTGATAGTCACTGGCTTCTCGATTGCCTTGTCGGATGTCAGAGAGCAAGCTTTCCAGGGTTTGCGCTTTCACGCCTTTGCTTTCGAGCTCTGCTACCGCTGCGTGAGTGGGCGCAAGACCGATGACGCTTTGCTCTGGCTGCTGGCTGGCTTCTTTGACTAACTGGATAAGTTCAATATTGGATTCAAGCATGGTGGACTTACCTGTACCGGCTAACCCTTGGATGGCCACAAAGCTGTCCTTGGTGGTTGAGATAAGGGTGATGGCGTCCTTTTGCCCTTGGGTTAAGCGAGGCTTGGTATCGAAAAAGTCTTGCACCTGCTTAGGCGTTGCAAAAGGTTGATGTTGGCCTTTACCATCATCGATGTTTTGTAAGATGCGCTTTTCAGTCTCCAGCGCGGCTTGCGTCGTCCAGCGTGTGCCGTCACTGTACTCTGCAGAGAGGGTGTTGCTGCGTTTATTCAGCTCTGTTTCAACCTGCTCTTTGGTAATAGAGCCTCCGGCTTCTTCAAAGGCGTAACGCACCGCTTCCACTACTAAGGCTTTTTGGCTAAAAGCCGCTTCTCGCTCTGAGAGGTGGTTCAGGGCAAAGCTGACCGCTTTTTCGATGAGTGGGGCGTTTTGCGCTTTGGCTAGTGCTGACAGTGCCTGACTGACATCCTGCTTTAGCAAATCTTGGGTGGCGTCGTTTAGGTAGCGGTCGTTGACGTTTTGCGTCTGCAGTACACGCTCAATGGCTGACGGGGAGACCTGCTCTTTTTCAAGTGCGCTTTGGGCTTTGTCTGGTTTGTCGGTGAAGATATCAAGGCGCTCTATTTTTTCAGTCAGGTCGCTTATCAGGGGCTTAGATAGGGTAAATGCTTTGCCTGACAGTAAAGTATGGGCTTTTGGCTCAATATGGTGGGCGCTATGAACGTAGTCGTATTGCAGCGGCGCGTCTTTTAGGCTCTCTAAGTTGACGCGCTGCGTTTCCCCTTTGCTCTCAAGCGTGAGGCTTTCTTTGTCAATGTGAGTGACAAGGTAGCTTTGGTTCGCGTCCAAGCCAGCAGGGAAGTGTTTGCCTAGCGTTTGAAGGCGTTCGCCTTGGGCGATATTGAGACTTTGCGGTTTATTGATTTGCATCTTCATGTGCTTAAAGGCGCGACTGGACGGGTCAAAGGTGTGTGATTGTCCATCGCGTTTGCTGAGTGCGGTCATGGTGTTGCTCTCTTTGTCGATACTGGCGATGACAAAACTCTGAGGTTTGTTTTTCTCCCAATGGGTGAGTGTCATGCCTGGTTTGTAGTGTTGAACGAGGGGTTGTTGCGCTTTAGAGAGGTGGTGAGGGGTTTGAGTGAATAGGGTGGTTTCGTGTCTGGCGAGGGCGCCGGTATTTTTGAGCTGGCCCCGTATCGCTTCGGTTAACCGCCGCTGCTCGACGCTGGAAGTGGCAATCACTTGCGTGTTGGCTTTATCGGGGAGGTCGGCGTACACCCGCGCTATCCTATCGGTATCATTGTCATGCAGTTTTACGTTGGTGTTGCTGGCTCGCTTGCCAACCCAAGAATGACTCTCCACATTGCCTTTTTGATACAGCGAGATAGCGTTATTGGCTTTAAATCCCTGACGGCTTGATACGCGGTTAAGCATCACCACTTTACTGCTCGATTGTTTGGCTTTATCGGTGAGGGCCAACAATTCATTGGCGCTCATCTTATTGGCGTCATCGATGAGCAAGACATCTTTATTGGTCAGCGGCGTATCGCTTTGCAATAAGCTGTGGGTGGTGTGGCGCTGCTCTTCTGAAAAGAGCTGACCAACCCAAGCGCTGAGTGTTTGACTTTTGCGCTGTACGCTCTCCATGCTATCAGCCTTGGCTTTCACGCTTTGGGAGACCAATTGGACACGTTTACCGCTGTGATTACCTACATTGAGTAGTTGCTGCGCAATATCTTGTGATGAGCCATGCACATTGACCACGTGGAACTGTTTGGTGGAGTGGTACAGGTCGGTCAGTATACGCTGCTGGTTTTCAGAGATAGCGAGCTTGTTGAGCGTGCTGGATTCAACGTGGGTGCGCATGTGATGCGCACGACCTTGGGTGCTGTCGATAAGCGCTTGTTCGTTATCAATTAAGCCTTTGGTGGTGTATTGCCCTTTGTGACTGAGTCCTATCAAGTCGCCCTGCTTAATCATTTCATCCGCGACTTTTTTGATATCAAGGGCGTTGAGTTGCACGCCGCCTTTGGTGAACTCTGAGGCGGTGAGTTCAATGATTTTTTCAAGGTGTAACGCGGTGCTGTATTGCCCTAGATGGTCAATGGCTCTGCTGATGGCGGCTTTGGTTTCACCAAGTGGTGGGGTGTTTTGCGCTTCTTTTACTTGTTGCGCCATGGTGACAAGCTCTGCGGGTTCATACCCTTGGTCTTTTACGGTGCTTTGCCACTGTTTGTTGAGGTTGTCGTTACTCTGGTGGGTTTTGCTTTTACGAGTGTCGAGGGTCGCGACATCTCGCGCGGCGCGAGAGTCAAAGCCTAAATCGAGTGTGCGTTGATCAATTTGCTGTTTGCGAGTGGACGATGCATCAAGAATAGGCTGAGGGACACCGCTGATTTCGAACTGACCGTTGCCGACGCCTCGCGTGGAATAACCGAGGGTTTCTGCCTCCTTAGCTAATTGGCTCTGGTACAAGATACCGTAGTATTTTTGGAAGTTGTAGATGCGCTCGCCTGTGCCGTTAATGACGCCCCCTTTTTGTTTTAAGCTGGTTGATAAAGCGCGTAAATCCCCTTCTTGGTCTCGAGTCATGTTAGCTGCGAGAGCGTGCGAGTGCACTTGCATGTCGTTTTCACGGCTGGTCTTGTGGCGCACGACCGCAAATATCATCGAATCCGTATTTTCGTATTCTTGAACGCCTTTCTTATGAGTGACTTTGACTTGTGCAACGTCTTTTTCAAGCTCTGTTAAGGCGAACTTCACTGCGTTGTTATGCGCTTCTATTAGGCGGGTGTCCCCGCCAATAAGCGCGAGAACACTGATGGATTTAGGCGCAGAAAACGTCAGGTCGAAGCCTGATTTGTGTTTCCCCCTTTTCCCTTTAATAGTTTCATCACCAAGACTGCCTGAGAGGACCGATTCTAAGGTGGCTTGCTCTACGGGTTTGCCAGCCAGTCCCGCTTCGATGGCCAGCTTGCCATGCCAGAAGGTGTTTTCTTCTTGGTCTTTTTCTTTGAGGTAATAGTTATCACCGGCATCTTTTTCTAAAGAGACGTCAGGTAGGTCTTTGGGGGTTTCTTCGCTTAGGTAGTACTTTGCAGCGCCAGAAGCGGATTTAAGAGGGCTGATAGAAAGCATGACGGTGTTCCCTTGTGTAATGCCAATCACCAATGATGGCGATGAATTGAGTGGTGGGTGCTGTTACTGCGGTTACAAAATGATCCCAACACAAGCAAATGAATTGCTAGCGGTTAACGTTCTTTCTTCGTGAATGGTGACGCCATTTTCATCAATGTGAATGGACGTAATGCCCGCTTTAAATCGGTCTAACGCTATTATTTCTTCCTTGGTTAAATGCTTGCCATGAGTCAGGCATTCTAGACGGTTAAAGCTATATTCATCGGCGGCCATTGCTGGTTTCGAAGAATCAGAATGCTTCATGCACTCATTGCCATACAGCCAATCTTGAGCACACTCTATATTTGGCTCTAACTGGTAAGTCATATGATGGGTGACGCTTGAAAAAGAATGGGACCGGCTTGTCCATTTGTAGCTCACTTGAAAGCAATCAACCTCATCGGGGATGACGGCATACCAACCTCGACTTTTGGGGGAGGTATCTAAATAAACAGACACGTAGCGTTTGTTTGGCCAAAAGCGCTTTGTTTTTGGATTGCCGTTTGGTTTAGCCCAGTCGGGTCCTATAAATTCAAAATGAATGTCTGTTACCTTGTTGCTGGTAAGCTCAGGTGTCAGAAATATTCTGGGCGTAAATTGCAGGTATCGTTCTTTGGGATACAGAGGTAAGTTGATGTTGAGTTGGTGTTTAAGAGCGGAGCGGATCTCAGAGTGCGCTTGAGTGTAGCATTCTGACCATTCAAGATTTTTTGCCGCCTCAATGGGGGACATTCCACGTGAATATAAATAGATATAGGGTGTCCAATCTATTTTGATGTATCGGTATGGGATTTTTTTGATATGAGCTACAAACGCCTTAAACCATCCTTTCCATTCAGAGTCATATTCGTTGGTCATTTTTCCATTTAAATAATTGAAACCTTTTTGTGTAAAAGATACGCATGTTTGCGTGTCGTTGAATTCTAGATACCCCTCTGAAACCAGTTGTCCTAAGATGTCCCTTACTAACATGCCAGAGCGCGGGTAAACATCTAATGAGCGCTTTTTTACTTGTGGCTTACTCAAGTTAATTCGCTTTTCTTTCACGTGCTCTAAATAGTGATTATTTATAGGGGCCACTTGGTGATTTTTGGTGGTAGGCCAGAGCCAATCTAAAAGGTCGGAAGCATAAACAGTATTGGGACCTAGTTCTAATGTATAGGACGTCGGGGCTTTGGGTAAGGGTGGAAGATCACCTTCCTTGCCGTTCATGGCGTTTCGCTCTTCGGGAGTTAAGTTCCTTAGAATGACACAGGCAAATCCTTCAATGTTGTCGATGTGCTCTCCTAGACTTACCCTCACGCTCTGAATAAAAGGGATAATGGACACTTGGTTAAATACAATGTTATGGGCTGAGACGTGGTGCGTTACTGTCTGCGCTTTTAAGTCGTCCCAGTCGCTATAACCTATCGCTTGAGCACAAATCGATAACCATGTGTTTTTTTTAATTGGGCTGTTTGAAATAATTTCAGCATCGGTAAGTTGATTGAGAATAGTGTGTAATTGTTTTTTTAATATCGGTAAATGGTCAGAATTCAAGATGGTCTTACTTGACATGGTAATTCCTTGATAAATGAACGTAAAAAAGCCTTGCAATGGCAAGGCTTGGGACGGGGGTTGAGTGATTAATCGTGATGATAAGGCTCTAGGGTGTAACCTCTATGTTGCGTAAGCTGGATTAGTGAGTACAAGGGGTCACCAGTCGTTGCCGTCGAGCATATCGAGAACAAAGAGTGATTCGGGTTGTTTTTCAGGGGACATATCATGGTGGGTGTTTTAGTTTTTTAATCGCGCACTGTGTTGACGTTTGTGTCGGAATCTTGGTTTCATTGGTGCTCTCCATTGAGGGAAACAACGTGAGGCAAGAGTGGGTGAGGCTCTCCAAGTAGTACTAGCGTTGGAAATTTAAGTTATTAAAATGCAGTGTTTTGATCGTTCCATTCTGCAAATTTTCCCTATTAGTCTTGTTATCATATCCGCCAAAGTTGTCAATTAGCGTGATGGTGAATAACCTCAAATCCATATCATCAAGAATGCTTAGATTGCAGGATACCCACCTAACAAGGCAAAGCAAAAGCGCTGCTTATGGTCGCGATATTACTTTGCTTGTACAGCAGGAGGGGCAACAATAGAAACTCTTAAAGCATATGTAGAAAGCCAATAACACCTAACACCAGATTAAGCCGCTATCGCGACTGACGCCTTATATCCCCGCCCGATCGAGCGAGGATATAAGGCGAAATTGCTAACCTTATTGGGATCCCTTAAATTTCAATTTAAAGTCCTTCTTGACCCTAAAAAAATTATTCACGAATACGTATAGATAAGGTTCTGTTATCATCATAATCAGATGATAAACCAAGAGAATCATTGCTCCTATAACCAGTACATTCCAAATTTTGTTGATTATCGGTAAGGCAATAAGAAAACTCATAGCCGGGTAGGAGCAGCTTTATTGAAGAGATCCCTCCCCTAAAAATATCAGGGAAGTTCTCATTCGTCCCTGTCAGCAAAGGATATTGAGGTCCATGTAACTGAAGGTCCATGTAAGCGAGGCCTATAACATTATTCAAATCACGCTTTTCAATAACAAAAGAGCGATAAGAGTCATTTCTTAAATCACCAAAATAATTACTATCAGCATAGTAGATATCACATGTGCCCCCTAGGTTAGATTGAAGGCAAGCTTTCACTTGATATTGTTTATCGTGCAACCTAAGAGAAGAACTAGTAATACCTACATCCCCTAGCTCTGAAGCATTGTAAACATGGTTAAGCTGGAGCATTTCAAACAATGGAGGCTGTTGGTCTCGATGAGCAAAGAGTGTCGCTAAAGTTAATTGCGGTTGGTCAATTATCTTAACCCCACGTGTGACGTCATTGTCAGAGGCAGCTACGAGTTTTACCGTACCAGTATAGGGAAATTGACAACTGTCTTCCGTCCTTGTATTACAAAGGAGTACTTTTTTCCCTGGAGGCACAACCAAAGATGAAATTGATCGATAGAATGCCCTGTCGTAAATGTCAGTTGTATCATAGAATGCGTTAGTTCGATCAAGAGTCAACTTTTGGCCTTGAAAGTACTGATCAGTATAGAAAACAACATTTTCTGGGTATAGTTCAAGCGGACCAACCTCAAGATGGACAATAGAATCGTTCATTTCTTCGCCCACAAAATCAAGATCCAGCCCCCATACAGTCAAACAATTTGAATAATCAGTACTTTTACATAAGCGAACGTAACTTTTTGGCCCTACCTTAATCGACGAAATCTCTCCTATAGCATTTATCTCTTCAGCAGAAGACCTTCCGTAATTAAGATGGGTCAAGGATCCTTGAAAATTAATATCCTGATAGGCAAGAACAGGAAAACGTTCTAGCTGGGCATCTGTACTCCGCTTCTTAGTATATTGAGAAACACCATTCCAATTATACTCCTCTGATTCTTTACGCTCATCGTTACCCAACATTCCTTCCCAATATTGCTTGGCGACTTGTTCCGCATTGTTTCGGGCACCTACTTTTATAGTATACTTAGTTGTCTGATCTAACTGCCCCCAATAAGAAGCATTGGGAAACATAAGATATTGCTTATTTGAATTGAACTTAGCAGGATTTCTGATCTCGTTTAAAGCTTCTGCACCATATTCACTAATGAGATAATAATCGACTTCATTACTATGAGGAGATGCTTTCATTCTTGGTTCTATAAAGCCATTTGGAGTAATATCGGCGTCTGATATCCAACCACTATAGCCCTCTGAACCAATATATTTTATAAATTCTATATTTTTTTCTTGTTGTAATGTAGTAATCCTACTGTCACTTAGCGCTGAATCAATTTGATTAATACAGGTTTCTCGCTGTTGCTCCCCAGAAAAACTTTCAACATTTAAAAACCATCCTTCAAAATTCAGTCCGTCAGCCAATTCAATGAGCTTTGTCATCAAACTGACTGTCCCTAAATCTCGACAATCTTGAAAATTTCCTCCATGGGAGAGACTAGGCAAAAAGACGCTGCCATAAATCTTGACTCCTTTCACATGAGCTTCTTCAATCCATTGAGGGTCAGGGGCTAAAATTGTGCCTTCTTGAGAGCTTCCTCCCCAAAAGACCATTCCTTCAAGATAATCCCAATAATCAAATCGAACACGGTCAGGGCTAGTGATAGCGTCAGGAATTCTTTCTAATGTAGCCCTAGGACGGACTAGGGCGGTATAACGATGATTTAGCTTGTTTAAGGCAGTATCTGGATCTAGACGATCTTCTATTCTAGCCCAATGATAAACCCAAGGTTGAATAACCCCATCAACGAGAATACCAGTCTGTCTTTCTTTCGTATTTTTACTCAAGTAATCTTCATCACTCAAGATGTCATTTACAGTTAGATCCTTCAAGGAAGGAGCTGACGAGGTTGCATTATTTGGCTTATTGATAAACCAAGTGTAGGTTTTTTTCCCTTGGGCATAGGTTTGTGAACTAAAAATTAACCCTCCGATAAAAAAGATGAAAACACTCTTTATCCAAGTTCCCCATTGACGTCGTTCTCTTTGCTTTTCCATATAAAGACCTCTCTATAATTTACCCTGTACTCTGACTGAGGTTAGATTTAAGGTGGTTTATGATTTATAGAAAATATAATTACCCCTATTTAGTAGACGCCTTAAAAATAATCTTATATATTAAATTATTCATTATTTATATAAATTGCTCTTCTATCATCTCATGGTAATATTTAGCTATTTTCCCTTTCATCATTCAGATATATCGTCCATCCCGATATCTTGAGATATCGCCGACTCTTCGAGATCTTGTTGAGCGCGCTTTTGATAGTGACCGTCTGATTTGAGATTTTCTGCATCATCATTGACAAGATTTTTGACCGTTTTGCTTTGCGTGGCTTCTTTGATTTGGGCTGTCTCGAGCTTCATCTCTTCTGCAGTGTCAAATTGCTCTGATTGGCGGGTTGAGAGAGCATTACGCTCTTCTTCACTAAGGAAAAGCCCTGGAGCAACACACTCACAGTAAACGGCTTCTTGGTATGCTTTAATCATCGCTGGAGATAGGGTGTGTTCACGTTTGATAAAGGCTGGTGTCACATCTCGCATCTTATCAAAGTGCAACTCTAATTGAGTGATAAAGCTGCTTCCTGGTACGCGAAGGTAACATTGTAAATCATCCATGGCTTGGATTTCACTGCTAGAGACAACAGGGCGGGTGACGGTTTGGTGACCAATCGATACCCCATCACGCAACGCATTTGCACCGTAAGAAATGTTCTCTCTTGAGACGTCCACCTCTTGCTCACCCAAATCTTTGGATGAGATTTGCGCCATCTGCGCTGATGGGGCGCGAAAGTAAAAGCGAGAGTTGAGTAAATCAAAAATAACGTCCGCGGTATTTTTTCCGTAGGTTTTCACGAGCTGCGCATAAGACTGGAGACCAATCACATAACAGCCCCCAAACTTACGCACTTCTGAAATGATGTTATCCAGCTCAGGCAGTTTATGCAGACTAGGCATCTCATCCATAATCACCCAGATACGGCGGTCTTCATCGGCTTTGAGTCCCAAAATAGCGTTAGAGGCAATGGCAAGCCAAGTTGAAATTAAAGGACGCAGTGAAGCGTGTTGCTGCGCGTTACTGGATAAGAATAAAAAGCCTTTTTGTTTATCATCTTGTACCCAAGCGGTGATGGAAAACGGCTTGCGTTTGGGTTGACCTTGACCGTCTTTTTCATCCAGTCCATCTAAAAAGCGCAGACTCTTAATGTAAGTGGCCAAAACGGACTTAATCGAGATGGCGGTCTTTTTGATGTCCTTGGAGACTAGGGAAGCAGACTCTGTGCCTTGCAGGAAGTTACCCAACGCTTCGAGCTCTGAGGTTAAAATTAGGCTGAGCAATCGAGCGGTCGAGCAGGGCTTATTATCTTTACTCATGCGATACGCCGCACTAGAAAAGATAGTCCGTGCGGAATCAACCCAGAACGGATCACCTTCACCATGTTGCGGGATAAGCGCGTTCGCAATGTTTTCAAAATCAGGGGCATCCTTAGCATCACACCAGACATCCCAATTGGCGCAGCGTTCATCGAAGGGGTTGAGTAAGGTATCTTGGCTAGGGTCAAAGAACTTACTGGTAAAGGTGCAGCCTTTATCATAAATAATGGCTTTATCCCCACGTTTACGTATCCAGCGCAGGAGTTTACGAAGCATGACGGATTTACCTGCCCCTGTGGTGCCGTCGATGAGCATATGCTGAACTTCAAACTCACGCTTAAACAAGGCCAGCCCATCCACTTTGAAATCAGAAATCCGTCCGTTGCCTACACCCTGTCTTTTGAGTTTCTTTGCCCGTTTTTTCAAATCATTTGTGAGCACTTTGGGTTCTGCGTATTGAAAGCCTCGAACGTGGAAATCTTCACTTTGCTTTTCGCCTTGTCGTTTAAAGAAACTCATGGCGAGCATCAAAATAGCGAAGGCAATACAGATGGCAATTAAGAAGTTGATTTGTGCTTGGCGAATGACGTCATCATAAAGGCTGATGAGTTGGGTATTTTCCAGTTGGGAGGCGAGCGTGCCAACGTAGCGTTTTCCACTCCAGAACGTCGTGACTTCGCTGTTAAGATTGTGCCCAAAGCTGGCATAGATATGATTGCGCCAGTAGTAGAACACAGACCAAAAGGCGTTATCGGGCGCGCGTAGCCAGGTAAGAACGCCAGTGAGCGCTATCACCGACCAAATGGCGGCGTAGACTAAGGTATTGTTGACTTGAAAGAACATCCGAATGGAGTGAAAAGTAATTTGTCCGCCACGGGTAAAGTGGTTGCCGGACGCGCGTTTAGGTCTAGGCATCGTGGTTCCTTGAGAGTGAAATGCAGTGCTTTTTTAGGTAATTACCTGCGTATGCAGATGAGCTGGCCAACAATTGAACGGTTGTTGGCTAATGGTATTGCGGTGTAGGGCTCTGATATGAAAAAAATTTACGCATGCCGAAGGTAAGTCACGGATGTTCACCTCTCCGACGGGGTGGGGGTCTAGAGCCCCGACATGCTGGCAAAACTTGGGTGGTTTATTTCCTTGCGCTGATAATCCTCACGGTCTCGAATGTGGTCAGCGTTATGCTCGAAACCTTCAAAGCAATCCTGATTACTCTTTTTAAGAAGAAAAGCGAAATTGGTCTCTGTGTAATAGAGATGGTGAGCTTTATGTTGATGATGGGCATCACCGGACAGGGATTGGTCGAGTGTTTTTAGAAACGAATGGCTTTGAGCTTATGATTAAAAATGTCCTCGTTGCTTATTGCGCTGGACAGTTATCCATCGTATTCGTATTTTCCCGCGTCGGCTGATTTCAAGGCGATTTCATGGTAAATTTGTCAGAATGATAAAGTTCCTTAATGACCTTCAACTTCTATGAATGACCAACTAACCCCAATCAACAAAGACCATTTAAAAAAACTTATCCGAGCAGAACTGGAACCGACATGGTTTGATAAACAATCAGTTAGCCCTGATATGTCTTGGGTGACTCCTGCTGTGTTTGAAATATTGTTTACTGAGTTGATAACTCATACGCGCGGTAATCAGTCTAAGGCTGCTAGGGTTTTAGGGATTAACAGAGGTAATTTCACCAAAAAGTTAAATCAGATCACAACTCGTGAATTTGGATAGGATGAGAGCTTATAAGTAGGTATCCGCCTATTGGTACCCTAACGAGGGTGCAGAGATTAACCAACCCCCATGACCTCTCAAGAAATCAATGGCAGTTGCTCTAATTTTCGCTTCAAGGAGCACTGGCGGTAATCTACTCCAATTGCAAAGTAACCATCATTGGGCTCTTTTAGAAGTCAACGAATATACCCGCCTCTTAGTGTCGCGATAAGTTTTATAATTGGCGCTTTTTACTTCAATTTGAAAACAATTATCGGCATTTTTAGGTGATTTCGATCTATTTGGTACCATGAGCATAAACTCAACCGACGAAGGTTTTAGACAGGTTACGCCCCAACTTTGTGGATAACTGCTTTAATTTGTTATAAAAAAATAATGTTAGGTTGGAATTTAACGAAGCAAGCAAAACGGAAGGCCAAATTAACCATGGAAAAGATAATTCACTACGATATTCTCAAGGTTAAAGTTAGAAGCGATAAAGAAAGCACTCGACTGACCAGCCAATGGGATCAGGTTCTACAAATCTGTCGTGACAAACCACTCGGAGAGATCGCGAGAGCAAGATTAGCGTTTAACCTTGTCGATTACATCACAAGTGAAGATCTACCTTTTCGCTTATTCATCACACGCGCACCACAAGCTATGGCCACCATAGGCGAGGAAACACGAGTGTATAAAGAGCATCGAGTTATTAATGGTAAACAAAGCGGAATGATTTACGCCAAAAGCGAACAAATGTTACCAAGAGAAATCCACTATACGAATGAGTTTGTGGCAACCCGCTACGTTGCTGGGACAAAAACACCACTCTCTGCCACCTCCCTCGTTGATTGCCTCAAGGCTGGAGATGTCATAACACCACTCGATGGCATCTTGTTTTTAGGCTGTAAACGAATCGCCAGTGATATAGCACGTCTTAAAAAAATCGAACCCACCATGAACATCGAAATGAAACGTATCGAAGTATCAGACAACTTCACAGGCACAACAAGAAAGATGGCAAGTTACGAATGAATAACGAGGCGTAAACGATTGCCGCATGCTTTAACATGACAGATATAACTGAAACTAATCTTCGGACAATTCCGAGTTATGAATCATAGAACACTCTGACCTTTCGAATTACTTCTAATATTATAATCATTCAGCTAGCCTACATCTGGCTGACCAATTCCTCTCATACACTACATATTGAAGTACTATGATTAAAGATAGTTAAGCATGCGTTGATAGACCTTGAACTAGGCCGCCTATGAGCACTAAGTCCAACGATAATGTGACACTCTCTTTCTTTCGAATATTTCGAATGTTGACTTTTTTCGAATATTTCGGATAATGTCATGGTGAGAAGATTTGTATACCATGACATCAGAAACTAAAAACTAGAGAGAAACACGATGAATACTGCTACAAAATTGCCAAGCGCTGAAGAAATGGCACTGGCTAAGCTTGGTAGCCAAGAGTTGTCAGCCGTTATAGAAATTAATGGTGAAGCTCAAAGGATTAACGTTGTCGATAAGTCTGGTAAGACTCACGAAGTAACTATTCCAGCAAGCGCATTAAATATGATGATCGAGATGCTTACTCAATTAGGTCAAGGCAACTCTGTTAGCATCACACCTATTCATGCGGAACTCACAACGCAAGAAGGTGCTGATATGCTAAACATGTCTCGTCCTACTTTCATTAAGCTTCTTGATTCAGGTGATATTCCGTTTAGCCGTACTGGCAACCGTAGAAAGGTAGCTTATACTGATCTTATGGAGTACAAGAACTGCCTAGAAGAGAACAGACTAGCTGCTCTTGCTGAACTATCTGCATTAGACCAAGAAATGGATATGGGATATTAATGGCGTCATATACGGTAATTCTAGACGCATGTGTAATGTACCCAGCTCCACTCCGAAGCTACCTAATGTACTTGGCCAATACTGGCCTGTTTAGAGCGCGATGGACAGAACAGATACATGATGAATGGACTCGAAATCTACTGAAAAATAGGCCAGAGCTAAATGCAGAACAACTGCAAAGAACTCGACAGTTAATGAACGCAAATGTTCCAGACTGCTTGATTGAAGGGTATGAGTCTTTAATTGATGGCCTTACTTTACCCGATGTTGATGATAGACATGTTGTAGCTGCCGCCATTAAAGGTCAGGCTGAGTCTATCATTACGTTCAACCTAAAAGACTTTCCTTCTTGCGAACTCGAGCCTTTAGGTCTAACAGCAATACATCCAGACGAGTTCCTGTGCGATATGTTCGAATTGGACAGTAGCGCATGCGTTAAGGCTGCTCAGCAACAAAGAGCTTCATTAAAAAGGCCACCAATGAGCCAAGATGAGTTCTTAGCTTGCTTACAAAAGCAGAGACTCCCAAGCTTCATCTCACACTTAAAGAGCTTCAAATTGATGCTTTAACTTTGAATTAGTAGATTTTAAACTAGGCCGCTGATTGCGGCCTTTTTGTATACACTCATTCGCGTCTGAAATGTGTTTACTATTTAGCTGTACTCTCCCCGATATTTAAGAGAGCATCATTCGATGTTCTCTTATCTTTTTAACACTTTTGGCATATAAGAAAAAGTACGGTGATTTCAGTAGCGTGATCTGCTACTGAGTAATTACGTTAACGCAGAAAAGGGCACTTTCGAGTTAGAAAGTGCCATAGGTAAAAATTCAGCCTGTGAAGGTTTTGGACAAAACCGGTGTTTCTCCCGTCATTTTCTACTCTTATTTGTGCCGTATACCCTTTGATAATACCGGTTTTTTCAAGTCTGTTGATGCGTTCAGCGACTGCTGTTCGCGACAAGCCGATGTTGCGAGAAAGATTAGCAATCGATTCTCGCCCATTGGAGAGTAGATTCGAAAGAATTTTACGATCTAGTTTGTCTAAGCCTTGTAAACTAATGTTGGACATCATGTGTTCTGCCTTTTCTGAATTATTATTGTATTTGTATTTGTATTTGTATTTTTACTATATGGCTTCGGGTAGAGTGAAGTTATACAGCTCCGCTAACGTAAACGGGTTTTTCTGAGTCAAAGGAGTGATTCGCAAGCTCAGATCTCTGCCTGATACTTTTATATCACTCACGAAGCTACCGTTATGGGTATTTGTTAACGTTGAGTCACCAAATAACCGATAGATAGCCCATTGACCATTCTTGCTCAGTACATGTTGTTTACCTTCGTCTGTTACATCTTGAATTGTTATACTGATATTGAAATCTCCATTTTGAGGAGGCCACTCAAGTTCACGAATTCTGCTGGGACCATGGTAATAGTTGATATTTGAGTCCGCTATTTTTAAGCTTGCTCTGATCGCACTCGAATCCAGATCAAGTACCTTCGCACTAAATGGAAGGTACAAACGGTTTGTACTCTTGTTGATTAGTGTATCTCTGATGACATTGTAATTTCTTAACTGAACAAGTAGTTCTGGTGAGAGAGGCATAATTTCACCTTCTACTTGTTTTGGCGTCCATAGGTTTGTGTCATAAAAAGGAGCGAAATTTTTATCGATAAATGCATCAAGCAAGCCTCCCGATGCGAAAAGCAGCTCAAAGTCTTCGATCGAAATTTCTTCTGTTGCACTTAGATCAAAAGGGTACCTTCCTAAACCTAACTCTTTGAACTTAGAATAGATCTCACTATACCAAAGAGTCTGTATTCCTTTTGATGATTCAGAAATCATCACGGACCAGCTCTGGTTAACTACGTCTAAAAGCCAACTTCTTACTGGCTCAGGAGATTTTTGTGCAATTTGTTTTAAACGAATCAGAGGATCGGCATCCGTACTACTCATCCGGTGTTGTGCTGCAGACAACGCTGCCATTTGAGGGGCCGGTGCGTCTGCTATATCTTTCATATACGTACGAACTCTGCTCAGTGCAGTTATCGTTTCATCCCATGGTGTAGGGGAGTTAGGGGTTTCGTTAATTTGTAATTGATTCAAGATGTGGAAAGCTTGTTCAACTCTTTTCATTAATAAGTAGTCAGGCTTTACAAGTTCTTCAACGAGTTCTGGTGCTGCATTTACGGCACCAGCAAGTTTAGGGT
>NZ_JBFSRM010000037.1:0-30349 GCF_041465805.1 Vibrio sp. 10N.239.311.G01 | reverse complement strand
ACTGGCCAATGTAAGGATCTTGATAAGCTAATCTTGAGTTATCAAAATGGTAATGCCGCTTTTGTTCCTGTCATTTAACATAGGCTCTTCAACTATCTTATAGATCTCTTTATCTGGCGCATGCTAGAACTCGCCAATCGTTTTTCATTAAGGTATATAGTCACAGTAGAGTATGCTTTCTCAAACAATGAGGATGGAAGTTCTTGTTTCCTATTTTGTCTGCACCCATGACAGAAATATGAGTTCCAAGCGTTGCCCACGATGATTAAAAAAAAGGGTCCGTACAGTATTTTTGCAACAGTCCCGTTACAAGAACCAAAACAAAATCCCTGCTAGAGTGCTTACTAGTGTAATGAAAGAGAGCTTTAACGTGTTCTAAGCCAGTTACATGTTGTATGTCACTTATCAACTAAAATGGTGGCTCTTCTCTTACCGCCTTTGCACTCAACAGTGACGTTCACTCCATTGACGAGTGCTTTCTCATTATTCGCTCTGGCTCTCACATCGAGTTCAAATTTGGACAACGAGTTCGGTAAGCGCAAAAGAAAGAGTGCTGGTTACCCTTTTGCTTTGGTACAGGCCAAATCTTGATGTTATCGAAGATGGCCAATCGCAGTGCTAAAATAGACAAAACTCTGGAATATTGCAGCTAATGTTATCGAAAGCTATTCTGCACTATTTTTGTAGTTTGCGTAATTGGTGTAGCCAAACTCAACACCAATGATACGAACCGCCATATAAGTTTTAGCCCAGACCATTTGACGTATTATTCCGGAATCTTTTGTCTCTTACAGTATGACTTTGTAAGTAAAATCATTACATAATGAAAGCGTATTCACTAGGTTGCTAGTTCAAACCTTGATGCTTTGGTTTTTCTAATAGCGATAAGATGTCGCTCCTAATGAATTGATAGCAGAGTAGTTTCTTACGTCTAAAGCGGGACTTGATTGGATGAACCAACGATAAATATAGGACGATTCACAATAATGCCGTGCTTGGCCGACATATCACTCAGATTGACATTACTCATGGGCGTTGATTAAGCGACTTTCCATACTTGTTAGAAGAATATTTATTACTTCTAAATCGTAGTCAATACAATGTTTCTAAAAATGACGTACTCTCTTACCTTTATCGTTTGGGTATAAAGAGAGTCGATTTAAAAGTGGGCAGTAAAACGTTGAATATTTTATAAAACTTTGACCAGAACGTTATATAAGGGCTTCAAGGAAGGTAATAACCTTAGTCTTTCGGTCTTTTTTATGACGTTGTCACAATGAAAGTTGGGTGAGGCGATAATTCCCCTCACTCAATTAGTACCTGAATATGATAACAATAAGGCCGATGGGTAGGAAAAGTCTAAAAGTTTCGTACAACGTCATACCATCCGGATGAAGGTGGACGTTAAGTGGGAAGGTGATGAAAGGGTTCCACATGACTCCGCGTTTAATCGAAGAAGGGACCTGTCGTATGACAAAAGAAAGTGCCCGCGCCGTTTTTTTTTCTTATCCTTATTTTTTATTGATTTAACTATTTATCTCCCCACGCGCAGTCCTTTATTGATGGCCATTTACTTGCTCGGCTAATGAGAAAGTTGTGCTAGTTCGTCTTTATTCAATCCTGTGACATCCATAATGGCTTCCTGATCTAGACCATTAAGCATCATCTTGTGCGCCATCTCCTTGAGGGCTTCTTGGCGACCTTCTTGGCGTCCTTCTTGGCGACCTTCTTGGCGACCTTCTTGACGTCCTTCTTGGCGGCCACGTTGCTCGCCTTGTTGGCGCAATTGTTCTGCAATAGTCATAAGTGTTTTCTCGTGTTTCGGTACTGATGAGGCCAGTGACGTAATTAACGCCTCTAGGTTGATTTCTGTTCACGCATTCATTTTAAGATTGGCCAATGGGAGAGATATTTAAAGTGAGCTGACTGCCCTATAGAAACTAACCTAAACAAGGGCTCTGTTAGTTTCTATATGAATTCTGGGCCTCTTAATTGAGGGGGGTGTAGTGAGGGTTTTGAAAGAAGCGACTATTTCGCGATCAAGAAATCCTCAATTGATTTTCCAGCATCAAGCTGTTCTTGAATTATGGAAGGGGTGCGACCTTGACCGGTCCAGGTTTTTTCTATGCCGTTCCCGTCTGTGTAACTATATTTAGCAAGGCGAGGCTTACGTTTACCTTTTATTTTATTCTTTGATTGACCTGCTAGAGCTTCTATAAGAGCTTCAATATTAACACCATCGACCTTGATTTGCTTTGCGATTTCAGCGACTTTGGATTCTTGTTCAGCACGAGCTTCGCGCTCTACTTCTTCGCTCTCTTGGCGTTCAAGAAAGACGGTCGTTAACTTATTCAGTGCTTCTTCAAGTTCCTCAAGTGTTAATTCACGAGAGAACGCACGAAGCGAGCGGATATTAAGTAAAGTTTTTATCATTTCGGTCATGTTGAGTCCATTTACATTTAAATTGAGATAATATTACAAATCAATAAGATACACAAAAATTGTCGAAACACGTTTTCTCCAAAAATAGCGTTGTGAATATTCCCTCTTAGGCATATTTTTCTAAATATCAATGAGTTATTGCCTATCTTCATCCGAGAATGATGCTTTTTTAGGGTAAATAGTTCGAGCGTCGCTAAAGCTTATGGATTTAAAGTGGCTGTACTGAATATCTTTGATTAATTTAGTGTTCAAACTTTCATGAGTAAACGCACAGTAAATATGCAAGTTATTGATGGCTATAGAGGATAGAGCACTCTCAAGTTGAGTTTCAGTAACCATGTAGAGCAAAGGGGGTATTTCGGAACATCTCATATAACCATCAGCCTCGTCATAGCATGTTGATTATTGCATGTGTCTGCATAAAGAAAAGTATGAATAGTCCTAAACTCTTATTGTGTCTCTGCATTGAAAACTGGCGTCCGTAAGGTTTGGGTGAAATTTTCACCTACCACTAGGATGGAAGGCTCCGTGTCACAAGGTGAGTATCGCAGTATATTATACTAGACCTAAATCCGGATTTAGGTGGAAAAATGAAGAAGAGAATTGGACCCTATGCGCAAACCTAGCCTAGCTAATGCCAATTTTAAAAGGTTCATGCGTAAGCCAGAGTTGCGTATTGAAAAGCTCTCTCTTTATGACCTATTTGGTCAGACTGGCTTTGGGTGCGTTGTCATATGGGAAAGCTTTCAGTCAAGGTTGAAGATGGGTATTTAGTCGGACATTGTCTACCCAAGGTAAAACCGAGAAATAGAAAGGCACTATTCAATCGTATAATCGTTATCACTCTCGGTGCAATAAAAGGTGAATGACTTCATCTTTCTCTTCAGAGTCAACTTCAACGCGATAAAAGCCTTTGGCTTTTAGCGCTTCAATTAACGCTTCCAACCGATGGGTTTTCACCGTCATAGCCAGGGGTTTTATCTGGTTATTGTCTTCATCAAACCCTTGCTCTATGCTTTTTTCTTTCATGTAAAGAGTATCTCGTTCCATTTCTTTTGTGGGGTCTTCCAACATAGTTGGAAACTGATGCTGCTCAAATAATTCCGTTAACATGATATAGAGTTCATCAGCCTGTGAGAACTTGGCTTGATACCCGAGATTCAGTTGATTTACCTCCCACATTTTTTGTTCGAGGTTGCCTGTTACACTTCGGCCAATACTGAGCATGGTTTTGAGTTCATTTTTACATGTCGAGAACTGAGGCCGTTTTACTTTTGGTTTGATGAATTTTACCAACAGTTCATTTCTTATTTTCGTTGTCCAATATCCACCTTGTTGACTCATGGTTAAATACAGTGCGAGAAGCGCATTCGTCACGATCTCATCAAGGGCTTGATAGTGCTTAAGGTTTCGACTCATGAATTTATTCTTTCTCTTTAATTGAAGCTTCCTAGCTGTTTTTCACGATTTTAAATTGAGTGCGTAATCAGCGTGTATTAAGGCTTAAATAATAAGGCGCATTCAAAAATTAACGGGAAACGCGAACATATACCTGCTCAAACTTTAATGGCACCGCTCGTCGCAATCCCGTAGCTGGCGAAGCCAGTCGAAGGGTGAGCAAGCGGTATTTCGAACCTCTTAAACCACCATGATTAAGCCTCTTTTCTAGACACAGAATCAATAGAAGGTAAGAGATCCTAAATATTTTTTTAATTGATTGATACTGTTAACTTTTCTTATTCTTTTTTCAAGCGAGACTATCGAATCATCAATCATTTTAAGATACTTTTCCATTTTGGCTTGCGTCTTCTTCTTGCTTGGTGCTGAGAATTGTCTCCAGACTTGAGACTTAACTCCTTGTTGGCTAAAGATGTCACGGTGGGCCCGATTTAAATCCAGGAGCTTCATTTCGAGCAAATGCTCCATTCTCACTAAAGTTGTTTCATCAAGAAGGTGCTCAGAATCGGGGACATATTCTGTCAGCATTCGGACTAAGGTCATCACATCATTCTCTCGTTTGGCCACCGCCAGTTTCTGCATTAAACGATGTTTCTCTTCTTTCTTTAACGGGTCAGACTCTTTATCTGGATGGATAACACTCGCAATGCGTTTGTACATTTTGTTGAGTTGAGTACCTCGGAACATTTCTTTGATGTTAAGCGCGTCGTCGTCTTCACTCTCAAAATAATCGAATTCAAAATCGTCCCAATCGTCCTCATTTTGGGCTCGTGGTGAAAATGAGTCGTTATTATGTTTAACAAAAGAGGCCCATAAGGCACTGATAAAAGCTTCAATGGCGAATGGATCACCAGAAGCCAGAATTTCACGGATTTTTTTGTGGGGTAAATCAATATCAGCGCCGAACATCTCCTTCATGCCGTTTTCAAATTCTCGACAAGCTGCATTGAGCGCTTGCTGTTTCTCTTTCTGAAATACTTTATTATGATAGGTTTCATACTCTTCGCATAACGCCTCGACTTTGTCTCTATCATTGATAAAAGGGCGATCAAGCAAGTCAATTAACTCCTGTTCAATCGCTTGCATCAAGCGATTGCGGATATTGGTTTTGAGTTTTTTTGAGGTCAAAAATGACATCAAGTGCTTAACCCAGGCACAGTGAAGATGGTCGAGCTTTTTATCATAGGGAGTCAGTTTATCTTTGTATTCAGAAAAAAGCTGATTGACCTTGATCTCGGCCTTTTGATTACGCCGTTCATTTTTTTCAATCTTCCTCCAGAGCTCAGATAAATAATCCGACTGAGAATGTGGAACGTTGTTTGAGTGAAAAATAGGAAGTGTCATATCCGTCCTTTTCTCTTCTAGTAACCCATGTGTTTTTCTAGGCTAACAGCGTAAGAAGAGAAACACCTCGAAGTAATACTAATTTATGTTCCTTGAGTTTGAATTACCCTCTGACGCTGATAAATCGAAACGCTAATCTTAGTATTCAATGGGCCATTCATTTTGTAAAGCAGCAAGCTTAAGCGGCTGAATAAGAACCGTGACCATTTAATGAAATTAAGAAGAAAGCCTCTCACAGCGCCATACTGCTCTTTTTAGGCTGCAATATTGACAGCACTAAAAACCCTCGCCCTGCTAAGCCATACCATCCGGATGAAGGTGGACGTTAAGTAAGGAGATGATGAAAGGGAGCCACCTGACTCAGCGTTTAATCGAAGAAGGTCCCTGTCGTATGACAAAAGAAGGTTGCCGCGCCGTTTTTTTTGCTTGTCCTTAAGTATTTATTTTTCTATTGATTTAATTATTTATCTTTATACGTAGTGTTCATAAGCGCAGCCCCTTATTGATGGCCATTCTAGCGGTCTTTTTTATCCTTCCTTTCTTGCACGGCCTTTCTTATAAAAAACCGTGAATAGAGAAATCCCTTCCGAATGAGACTGCGTGCGCAAGATAACCCTGAATAACCTGTTGGGAGAAACCAGAAAAATGAGAGATAGAGCAGGGTAGGCTAAGGTTCAGACGTGCTGATCCCTCCGCCTTCGCGGAGACGAACGTGTCTTTTTAATTAGGGGCCAGGTCCGGTTGATACTCACTAAAGAAGGCTGAGGTTGATTGCGCATAGGTGTTTAACGTTGACGCATTGAAGATCTCTTGTATCCCTGACGCTATCTTACGGAAAGAGAGCCATTGAAAGCTCAGTCCTTTCTTTGTCTGGCGTTCCCGTGTTGCGAGGATCAATTCGCTGATGTTGGTGTAACGCACGACTTTTAAGTCATTAAAGAAGCGAGGTGTAAACTGTTTGTACGCGGGTGCACTGCGTATCGTCCCTTCGTCTTGGTCGACACACACATTGATCCGCTCACTGTGAAAATAGCTGGCACGCTTTAGATACTTCACCGCTTTAGCAAAGGACTTCGGCGAAATAAACTCTCCAAAGCGCAACGCATAATCTTCTTGAAGCTGGTCGTAGCTGATGGTTTTCAATCCCGCTTCGGTGGGCAACCCGATGCGCCCGCCAATGAGGTCTGTGTTCGGCAGAGTGCACGCTAATACTTTCGCAATTAAGGTGCGACATTGGACATTATTCACCGCTTCACCGCCCCATGCATTGAGTGACGGGAAACGATTGGGGTTGGTAATAAATTCTTCACACCCTTTTAAGATCCGCGCGTATTCTGGCGGCAGGGTTTCTACCTTACCGCTTCGGAGCAACCGGCGAGACTTAAATCCGATCTCAAAAGGCGTCTTAGGGTTCCGCGCGTTCTCTTCTTCAATGACGCGTTGATACAATTCAATCAAATCCAGTTTGCGAGCCTTACGCTTACAGCGATACTGCGCATCGTAACTCGATTTATCGAACGGGGGAGGGGAGGAGCTAAACGTTTTCATAAGACTCACCGTCCACGTTTAAAACACACCTCGCTTCATCCTGAGGGACAAAAAAGGCGGTGTTAGGCAGAAAGTGGATTCTCCTGAGCGTTAGCCCAAGCCAAGGCTGAGTCAAATGCGTCATATTTTGAAGTCCAAGAGGTTTTTGGGGTGTTTGGATTGGCCGTCCAAACGGTGAAATTTCAACCTATCTCAACCGGGAAAAGAAATCAAATGCCGGTTTTTTAGACACAAAAAAGCCGACTACTCTTGGAAAGTCGGCTTTTTTGCGAGTGCTATATAGTCAGAGTACCACCTCTAACACACTCTAAATCCTAGAAAAAACACACGACATTGGACACTACAGGAGTAAGCAATGTCGTGTGTTTTAACCTTATAGACCTCAGGTAAGTATAGCGTGTCGTCGCCTGATATTTCAAACGCTAAGTGTGCCTTGGGATTTTTCCCTTAACATAACAAATATAATGCGTAACCAAAAATAGCAGATAAATAACAATGAGATAACAAATAACCTTGAAAAATTTATAGCACATCAAAGAATCCCAATAAAAATAATTAATGGATTAATTATTTAAAATTAAAAACAAAGGCAACGTTAAATTTAATAAAATAACCATTAAAATCAAAAGTTTAATTTGGTGCGTATTATATTTGTTATGTTAAATTGCAAGATTGAGAGGCCCATCACAAAAGCAAATAAGTTTAATAATTCTGGGTCACTTTTGAACGATTAGAGGGTTCAGCGATATTTCAGTTTGAACTCGGTCGTTTCGGTTTTTCTTAATTGAAAAGGATTTTGTATGAATTTGAAATCAGAATGTAGGGTTGATAACAAGGAAGTCGGTATCGCTTTTAGTCTTTCAGCAAACGCGAATAAAACGTTAACGCTATCGGCGAAAAGAGCAGAACGGGCCAAAAAGCGCGAAGGGAAACTTCGATTAGAAGATCATCTCAAACGTTTTCCCAATTGGTCGCTGTAACGAATGATATTGCCGTCTGAGATCTTATTTCAGATGGCCTCGAAGGTGGGCTGCCTTCACGATTGCAAAAAGCGCCGCAGAGGGGCGCAGGCCTGCGTAATATGCCTAACAAATTCAGGAGCCCTCTCTGGGGCGACGTCCAAGGCTGTTTTTCTACTCAATTAAGCACGCTGGTTGAGTGGTGAAATAGAGTTACTTGGGAATACCAGACACCACACCCTTTGGATGTGCGCATTCTACTACAAGAATGCTCAAGCCAGTTTGTAGCACGGCTCTTGAAAGAGAGCCCATTGTTTTGCTTTTTTAAAAGAACAAAACAATGTCCTAAAAAGGAGTGTGAACGATGCAGATTATCTACGGACATTGTCGTACAGATGAGGCGGCGAATGTATTAGGCCACTTTGTTGAACAAGGGGATTTTGTCAGCGTCAAAGAACTGGGAACGGTCGGGCGTGAACACATGGCGTTTGCCGCCTTACTGTCTTTTACTGGACACCTTTCATTCCCTTTCTATTGGAAGGGTGTTCATTTTGTTGCGGTTCAAAAACAAGTTCAATCAGTTAACCGTCTCACTCTCCCAGCTTCAAAGAATGCTTGTAAAAAACGTTATCGGAAGCTTAAGAACACCATCATTAGCGCTCAAAATTGGAAGCAACATGTGAGTCGTAATCGCGGTTTGAAGTACGCGAAATCTTCTCTGTTTTCTTTATGATGCGTGCCTATACCTGTCGATTTTAACCTTTCTCCCCACGCGCCGTTTAATTTGCACGTTGCACGGTCTGCCTAGGACAACCTAACCCTTCTTCCCAGCTTCTCAGGCAAGGAGGTCTTTTACTCCATCATGACCAAACACTTGATAAATTTATCACTCAATAAGGATATTTATTATGAAAAAACGCACCCAGCGCACCCTCCTTGTCGGGCTTGGCGTTGCTGTCTCGACACTTCTTATCACTCAGCCCGCTCTGGCTGCCGATATCTTCGCGTCAGGTAAACAAGCCATGAAAGACTCGGCGGGCAAAGGCTCTGCGGTTGAAACCGCGATGCTGGGGACTGGGCTTGCGGGGGCGGTCGTCACTGGACTGATGAGCCGTAACTGGTTTGCGGCCGTTGGCGGGTTCATTGGCGGCTCAGTCTTGTGGAATGTTGGAGCACCACTCGTCGGCTTAGGCTAAGGAGTCACAATGGAAGACCCTCATCAGTTTTTTTCTATTCCAAAACACATGAACAAAGGTCGTCGCTGGCTCGGGTTCCCAGTTGATGAACTCGTGCCTGCCCTCTGCATTTTTGGCCTCTCATTCTGGCTTAAACACGAAATGATAGGGCTGACGTTATCGCTGGCTTGGTTTGGGGGATTACGTTACATCAAAGCGCAATACGGTGACAACATAGTTATCCTGTCACTTTATTGGTGGGGGGCTTCCTTTGTCCATCCCACCCTCTTTAAGCGTACCCCCTCAGCCTGTCGTCGTTACTGGATTTTCTAAGGAGACCCTTCATCATGGATCCGTTTGTTAAACGGGATAAGCTGGCCGTCAAAAGCCTCCTCAATCTTTTTTTGAGTGCAGGCTTTCTTGTTATGCTTATCACTAACCTGGTGTTGGGTTACACCAGTTATCAAGCCCTTACCCATCAAAGCCGAACCCTAGTCCCGCCCACCCTCTCTCAAGCCTTTACGGTTTCGGATGGCGCGGTCGATGAACCTTATCTTGAGCAAATGGCGGATTATCTTCTCTACCTGAAACTCAACATCACGCCGGCAAGCGTTGGACGTCAGTTTGGTCAGTTACTTGAATATTTAGACGAGACAAGCTGGTACAACGTTCAACCTAAGCTGCTTCGAGAAGCCACGGTGGTTAAAAAAGATAACATCAGCAGCCAATTTTCTGTCGAGTTGGTCCGAATTTCTCTCGACACTCTCCAAGTACAACTCTACGGGAAACTCCAAAAGCACGTAGGCCAACGCGCACTAGATCCGGAGATGAAGTGGTATCAAGTCAACTTTAGCTATGACCAAGGCGTCATAGGTTTACTCTCCATTGAAGAAGTCGAGGTCAATACCGATGAATCTTTATGAGCAATCATTCACCCCATCGCAGCAATGGCACCCTTATTTTTTATCCATCGCGCTTTGGGTGGTCTTTTTCATCCCCTCTTTTGCCCTGGCTGAAAATGCCGCCATGGTGAGCTATGAGTTTGACGAAGGCGACACGATCCCCTTGTCACTCTCTTCCATTAACGTGAACCGTTTACTGGTCAACAATGACCGTATTATTTCGATCGTCTGCCCGAAAGGGTTTTGCACCTCAACGGGCAACCAAAAAGACGCTTCCGGCTCCATCACCTTAAAAATTAACCTTCCCTTACCGTTTACCGCGCACCTGACGACAGAGAAAGGGCGATTGTTTGCGCTGTTTATTACCCCCAAAGCTACACCATCTTTGGTCACGGAGTTTGTTTGGTCGCAAAATTACAAAGAGCAGCAAAGCCCGATTGAGCAGGCGGCGGATTATCCCGCCGCCATGACAGCGCTCACCAAAGCCATGATACGTTTTGTCCATGATGGCGCTCCCATTGCTGGTTTTAAACGTCACGACGTTGACCCCAAAACCTTACCCAAAGATGAAGCGTCACTGGCCATCATCCCTCAAACGGTCTTCGTGGGCCGTCATTATTCTGGGGTGGTTTATCAGCTCAAAAATCAAAGCCGCAGTGACATGGCGCTGACCACCGCGCAGTTCTACAGCTATTCCGCACGCTCAGCCGCGCTCGATGCCTATCAATTAAAACCTGGGCAAACTACCACGCTCTATCTCATTACTGGAGGAGGCGCCACCCATGCTCGATAAACAAAAAGACGCCTTGGGCCGTTTTAAGAAACGCGTCTTCAAAGACACCGACGGGGACTTTGAAGACGGCGGCACGATCAATGCCGTGACAAGAAAGCGCAATCGCACCATTACGCTCACGGTATTGCTGATATTGACCGCCCTGGCTTTTGTTGTTTGGCGGTTAACACTGTCTCCCCAAGCGCCAAGCAAGGGCATTCAAGATGTCGGATTTGGCGCTGTCGTCACCGATGATTTTACCGACAAAGACAACCAGTCCGCCCTGACGTTTCAACAAGACAAAATCAACCAAATAGAACAAAGCTTAGCGCGGTTTGAAGGCACATTAAGTCGCTTTGGACAAAGCTTAACCTCTGAGTTAGAGAACATTAAAAAGGCCAATGAGCGCGATACAAAATCGCAACTGACAGAGCTTGAGCAGCAGATGCAACAAAAGCTCGATGAAGTTGACGCGCTCAAGGCGCAGCTTGAGACGCAATTAGCCTCAACCCTCAAGGCAGGCGATCCTTCGACTCAACACGGCATCGAGACCAACCAAGGAGACACCTTTGGCCAATACAAACTGCCCCCAAGACCGGCCATTAATAGCAACATGGATAACGCCAAGGTGAATGAGTTCCAGTACCAAGAGCAAGATGATGTGGCCTTTAGTGGTGATGCCTTTGATAGCTTTGAATTTCACTGGCAAGCCAGTGTCGAGGAGAAACAATCCCGTCGCACGACCGATAACTACGTGCCAACCGGCACCTTTGTGACCGCCGTAATTACCGGCGGCGCTGATGCTAATGGGGGCGTCTCTGGACAAGGGGATACCTCACCGATTGTCTTTCAGACAGTCAATCAGGGGGTCTTACCCAACGGTCAGGCCTCTAAATTGAAGGATTGCACGATCACCGGCGCCGTCTACGGTGAGATCTCATCCAGCCGCGGCGTCGCTCGCACCAGTAGAATGAGCTGCATACAACCCAATGGCGATATTCTCGATATCCCCGTCAATGCGACCGTGTTTAACTTTGGTCGCAATGGTATTCGCGGTACCACCATTTTGAAAAACGGTAAGATCGTTCAAATGGCCGGCATTGCGGGGATCTTGCAAGGCGTAGGGGATGCAGGTAAAGCGCTGGCACAAACCACGACACCGACGGCGCTCGGCCCAAGTCAAAGCATCAACAGCGATAAAATTGGCTTGAATCTGCTTGGCGGCGCCACGGAGAGCGTTGGCAGCAAATTGGCGGACTACTACATCAAACTGGCCGAACTCTATCATCCGATAGTGGAAGTCAATCCTGGTGCCATCGTCAATATTGTCTTTTTGGAAGGCTTTCCATTAGATCCATTGCTGGCTGATGAATACGAAACGCGTATGAATGAGCAGCGTGAGCAAGTCTCCAACAGCAATCAACTGTTAGATGTCATTACCAACACCCCCTCTCTTCCACCAACCACTCAAACCGCCCCCATCAACCCTTTAGCGCAAAAAATCACCCAACAAGGGTTAAGCCGCGTGGGCTTTGGGCGTGAGGAATCACCATGAATAGGCACGCTTTGTTTTCACT
The DNA here is from genome assembly GCF_041465805.1 of Vibrio sp. 10N.239.311.G01. Lineage (NCBI taxonomy): Bacteria > Pseudomonadati > Pseudomonadota > Gammaproteobacteria > Vibrionales > Vibrionaceae > Vibrio > Vibrio sp. 10N.239.311.G01. The sequence goes on along the minus strand of NZ_JBFSRM010000037.1, from coordinate 18,172 downwards.
ATCGATACTCTTAGGTCTGACCGGTTGTAGCGCGGGCTTTGAGAGCGAATACAGTTGCGATCAGGTCGGCGGCGTTTCAGGTTGCGTCACCATGAACGAAGTTCGAGACAACCTATACGGTTATACCGGAGGCAGTGGTAACGCCACGGTCTCTTCTCAAGCGCGTCTCGCCCCACCTTCCGCCTTTACCTTACTGCCAAGGCGCAATCGAGAGGGGGAGCCAGAGCGAAGCCAAGAAGACGTTAAAAAACTCACCGTCTTCCCTTTCATCGACAAAGACAATCACTACATCGATACGATGGATGTTTACTTTGTCTTAGACGATAGCCGTTGGTCTGGGCGCCCTGCGCGCGCGATTTGGAAAGATTGATTAGGAAAAAAAGAAACGAAGCTTAAACATCATTTTTATCATGGGCGCGCGACATTCAGTCTCAGCCTTCTCTCAATGAGGGGGGAATCCATCAAGCGGTCCAAGATTGTGTCACGCCCCCTAACATTAAAATAGAAAAAGGGATCCCCCATGTTTTCCTCCTCACGCAGTGGCTTATCCGCCTTATTTCAAGAGGCCAAGCAAGCCCAAAACCACCTTCACCATGAACTGCCGTATCGAGATTACGATCCCATTGAGCGGGTGTTCGACAATCCCCACTCTCGCGGTTTTGGCTTTAAAATCAGTGTCCTTGGGGGCGCTAACGACGATTTAATTCAGTCGTTAAGCCACCTCATGGGGGATTTGCCAGCAGGGGATAAATGGGACTATCAAGTGCAGCTGTTTGGTCACAACCGAGTGGCGCACTATCTCGAAGGAAACCAAGCTCTACTCAGTCAGCGAGGCGGTATCTGCCAGAAGCTGGCTAACGATGACGCCATTTACGCCCACTACGCCGCGCAGCACGGTTTTTTACACCGACAAAAAAACAATCGCTTTGATTTGCGCGATTACGACGCGTTCTTTTTTGTCTCCACCACGGAAAAAGACCCACAAGAGCTGCTTGATGCGCGAATGACTCTAGAGACAGGACTGGCGCAGCTTGGTTTTGATTTACTGCCCGTCACGCCTGAGATGTTGCTGACCGATGTGAGTGATATCTTAAACTTTGATAAACGACAAGACCGGCCAAAGGAAAAAGGCTACAACCCGTTAGAGCCTTTGAACCTGCAAGCCCTCTCTCCCGATACCGAAGCGTTAACGCATCGTGGCCATATCGCCACCCGTCATACCAATGACCAAGGGGAGGAGGTGCGCACACGGCTGGTCAATTTGGGACTTTCTCGTCTGCCTGGGGATTATCGCTTGTACGCCTTACCTGAGGCCTTTTCTTCTCTTCGCAACGTTTCTCGTAATATCACTTGCCCTCACCGCGTCACGTTGAGCTTTCGTAATGAGCCAACCGGTAAGCAAAATGCGGATAACGATAATAAGATAAAAGACTTAACCAAGACGGTGAACAGCCAAATGGCGCTGCTGGCTCCAACAGCGGAAGATGAGCTCAAAGAGCGAAAAGCCCTACAAAAAGGTCTGTTGTCTAAAGAGTTTACCATTGCGTCTATGGTACTCACGGTCTCCCTGTTTACCGATAAGACCCACCAGAAAAAAGACACCCAAGCGGCGAAGGAGTCATTCAGCCATGCTGGCCTTGATATCATTCCCCTGAAAATGAATCAGCCACAAGCGCTGCTTTCAACGTTGCCTTTTATGATGAGCGAAGGGTTGTGGGGCGATTGTAAAAAAGCCGGCCGAGTTCGCACGTTAAAAAGCTCTAATCTGGTGAACCTCTTCCCTCTCATCATGGATTTTTGTCAGTTAAAAGGCGGCGTATTGCTGCCCACGATGCGCCAGCAAATTTCTTTCTTTAACCCTTTCACCTGTGGCAGTGATAACCAAAATATCGCTCTGACCGGAGGCTCAGGCGCAGGGAAAAGCTTTCTGGTTCAAGAGATTGCCGAAACGGTTTACGCCATGGGCGGTAAAGTGTGGATCCTCGATAAAGGGGCCAGCTATAAAAAATTGACGCTCAGCCTTGGGGGGACGTACATGACGCACGCCAACATCTTCTTAAATCCCTTCACGCATTTAGGCGCCATGCAAAGTGCTGAGTTTGAGTTTGTGGATGATGACGGTAGACCGGTCGACCCCATGATGGAAGCGCTCGATAATATCACGGCGTTGTTTGCCACCATCGCGTCACCCTACGTCCCACTGACGGCGTTTCAACAAAGCGTCTTAGGCGATGCGATAGTGACGGCATGGGAGCGTAAAGGTAATCAAGCCTTGGTGGATGATGTCAGAGACGCCTTGATTGAGATTGCTGGAGAAGAAAGCGACCGACGCATCAAAGACATTGCGGTGCAACTGAAAAAGTTCTGCACCGACGGCATGTACAAAGATGTGTTCAACAAGCCCTCCATGCTCGACCCCAGTGTGGAAATCACCACGCTGGAGCTGGATGGGTTTCCGCCTGCTGTGCTCAGACCCGTGATTTTTGCGTTGATGGTTTCGATTAACCAGCAGATGTACCTGGCTGGCTCTCGCTCTACCCCAAAGCTGTGCATCATTGAAGAAGCCTGGAGCCTCCTCTCTGGGGCAAACGAGCAAGCGAGGGAGTTCATCAACACCGGTTATCGCACCGCCCGTAAGTTCGGCGGCGCTTTTTGTACAGTGACTCAAGGGATTGAAGACTTCTTTAGCAACGAGGAAGCCAAAGCCTGCTACAACAACTCCGATATCCACATCATTCTTCGTCAAGGGGAAGGGTTTGATGAGTATCTGACCCAAAACCCGGATGCCTTCTCACCGTTTGAGCAGCGCCTCATTAAAAGTTTCGCTCCGTCTGCCGAAGCGGGATACAGCAGTGCGCGCATCAAAGCGGGTGGCCATGTCACCTATCACCGCTTTTTCGCCTCTCCGGTGAAACGCGCCATGTTCTCAACCGAGCCTAAGGAGTTTGAGTATTGTGAAAATCTTTATAAACAAGGCCACTCACTGGAGCGCGCCATTGAGCAAACCTCCAGGCACTTTTATGGCAAAGACATTGACGCCTTTAATCAAGCCATTGGGGCGAGCGCTTAAATCCCCCCTTTTTCTTTTGGTCGCTGGACTGGCAACGACAAATGCCGCTGGAAAGAACTTGGGCCAAGTGGCCCCTATCTTCCCCATCGGTGAGATTGACATGCTGGAGTGGATTGACCAAAGACTGAAAGGGTTTGAGGCCAGTGGTCAATTAGCGGACATGCAAAACGAGTTCACGGAGCGCGCCAAGCAAAGCATTGAAAACCCACCGCCCGTTGCAGGCTTAACCACCACGATCAACCCCCGCACCTTTTACGTTGACCCAAGCATCACCCTCCCTAAAGACATTATCGCCCCCACTACAGGAGCCGTGATTGCCAAAGCGGGCACCAGAGTGAACCCCTTTGATACCCGCACTTGGCCAAAGGTCGACGGTCAAAACGTTCTACCACAATTTGAGTTAAGTAAGGTGCTGGTCTTTTTTGATGCCAGAGACGCGCAGCAACGAAGGTTCGCTAGCGAGTATCAAAACGCCAAGCCAATCAAGTGGGTACTGACAGGAGGCAGCCCGAATAAAATGGCGACCTTATTGGACGCAAGAATGTATTTTGCGCAGCAAGGCCACTTAACCCAATCGCTTAACATTACTCACGTCCCAGCGATTGCCTACCAAGAAGGCACGCGCTGGCGCATCGATGAGGTGAACGTATCGGGTTTGCACCCCTTGGCGATAGAGCAATAACAATGACATCGCATTGGAAGTGCGCACCTCCCTTGATTATGCTTCCAGTATGACGCTTTTTTTTTCTTAACCAAGCTCGCTTTTGGCGGCGATTATGGGGCGAAGCCTCTTGTCGAGACAAAAGGAGTACCACGCTCGGCGTGGAAAAAGGACACCCCATGACACAACGACACTTTCGTTTACTGTTGTGCTGCCTATTGGTTTTTATTGCCCCATCAACCCTAGCAGCCAGTGCGGCGTGTAAAAGCCGTTTTATTAACCCCATGACCGATATTTGTTGGGATTGCTTGTTTCCGATGACGATAGGCTCAGCCACCGTCATGCCCTCTAAGTACCCCGATACGCCCAATCCCACACTGCCTATCTCTTATTGCCCTAAACCGCCGCCTATCTTTGTGCAAATAGGCATCAACATTGGCTATTGGGAGCCTTATGCCTTAACCGATATCACGCGCGTCCCTTACTGTATGGTGAACATGGGCGTGCAAATGTCCGGCGCTAACACTCAGCGTATCGGTGGGCGCGTGACCGCCCGTGAGAGTGACAGCAGTGACGGAGGCTTTTATCACGCCCATTGGTATAAGTACCCCGTTATTTATTGGCTGCAACTGATGCAATCCACCGCCTGCATGGCCACGGACGTTTTTGATGTGGCCTACATGACGGAAATTGACCCACTTTGGGACGACGATGAGTTATCCCTCATTCTCAATCCCGAAGCGTTACTGTTTGGTAACTTGGTTGCGCAGCTTGCTTGCGTGCCCGAAGCCCTGTTGACCTCCACTAACGCTGCCTTACCTATTGATGCTTTATTTTGGTGTTTAGGCTCACAGGGCAGTGCCTATCCGCTCACCGGCACCACCAACTATCGAGACACGCCCATCCAGGCGGCGACACTCTTGATGGAAAAGCTGAACTACAAACTGCACCGGCAAGGAATCATCTGGGAGACGCGCGGCGAAGATGGCGCGATTTGTTATCAATATCCCGATCCTATTTTGCCAAAATCTCGTTATCGGTATCAAATGTCGGGGCCTATTCCCGATGCCGCCTGGTGTCACCCGTACACCACGACAACCACAATCTGGGAAGCCGGCCATGACAACCCGGTGACAGGGGATAACTTTGGTTTTGTACAATGGCGAAAGCGCAACTGTGTCTTTTTATAAGGTGACGCGATGATGCCCATTCTTCCCCACAAAAATGAAACGGACCTATTTATTGCCAGTCACCCTGACTCCCTTACCGATTTTTTAAAAACAGAGCTCGCCAACAACAAGCACATTTACTGCTGTTTCCCGCTCTCGCAGTTTTGCTTCTCGTTTTGTCGCGATCTCAATGCTCGTAAGGTGCTGTCAATCAGCTTCCAAAACGCTCACACCCTCTACCCACCCTTTCAGCGGCCATAATGAAGAGGTTACTATGACCATTCCATCTTTTGAGAGCACCTTTAGGCGCTCTCTTGTTTTTCTGTGTTTTTTTATCGCGTTACCCGCCCAAGCTTACACTGAGCAAGAGCTCAAATCTTTTGCCAAGCTTGAGCAAAAAATGACTCAACAACCGGAGGCGGCGAAGACGTGGCCTACGGACGACATACAAAATAAAGCCCAGGCTTATCGAGAAGAAGCGCTGACTCTCAGCCGCAATGTTCAAGATTTGATAAAAGAGGAGAGCCTGTCCCCCTTATTGGGGCGACAAAAGCCCACGCGCAACCCTGACCAAGCCCCAAAAGGGGTAATGGTGTTTGTTTCACTCACCATGCCCAAGACCGCGCTCAAACAGCTTCTGATGCAAAGTGAGCACTTAGGCGTTCCACTGGTGATACGCGGTGTCTTACCTGAAGGTTTTCCGGCCACGGCCAAGCGGATCGAGGCCTTGATACGCTCCCCCAATAAGGCGCCCATTCAAAGCGGCTTTTCCATCAGCCCTGATTGGTTTAAGCAATTTGATATTCATCGCGTACCGGCCTTTGTTTCGGTCAAACAAAACCGTTGCTTACCTAAGCAGCCTTGCAAAGCCAGTGACTACGACATCCTTTACGGCAACATTTCACTTTACCAAGCTCTGGATTACCTCGCGGCCGGGGATGCGCAGCAAAACATTCATCCACTGTTGCGCACGCTCTATGCCCAATAACCCTCTCTCACCCCAACTTTTGATGAGGTGCTCCTTATGCGCATTGACCTCTGGGCTGCGCTCACGCTCAGTTTTTTATCTACTCTCGCTCTTGCCAGCGAACAACAAACCTTTACCGAGAGCGCCAATTGGGCGAAGCAAACGGCAAGCCAAGCTCTCACGCCTCATGCGCTTCCACTCAATGTCGATGACTATTGCAAAGACGCCACGTGTCGAAAAGAGATCCGCAGTCCAAAAGAGTCAAGACTGTCAGACAGTGATATCAATGCACAAAAAGGGACAGAGTTTGTGACCAATGGATTGGCTCAAGACATCAACACCCACTTTAATAAAGGGCGCCCCGATGTTAAAAGCGACCCAGCGATGCGCTTTGCCTTACTCGGCCAAGAGAATGCGTATGAAATCACTCACGGTCTCTCAAATGCCTATGTGGATTGTGATAGCGGCTCCCAGTGCCTTATCGAACACATTCCTAAACAGTGTCATCGTCCAACGAATAACAATGTGCCTTGTACAAAAGTCCCCGTTGCCTCCGTGAGCACCGGTGAGGTGAGCTACCGCTGTCCATCCGGCTGGACACAACAAGGGAGGGATTGCCAACGCCCCCTCCCACAATGCCGATACAATAATGACAATTACGTGAGGCAATCAGGGACTAGAAGAGGTTTTTCGGGATCAGAAACCACGTATTTTTGGGATGGAAAGATAGTCTCTCCCAACCAAGGCTACACGCTTGGCGATTTAAAATATACCATCAACTTAAACTGGCAATGGAGCGCATACTGGCATAAACGCTACGAGATTTGTCGACCCACCACACAAACGAAAAAAGCCACCTTGAGCTGCTCAAACGGATTCTCCTTATCCGGAGGGAACTGCATCAAAAACACCATGACCTGGCGAACACAATGCCGCCTGATGAACTCGTGCAAGGTCACTCGCCAGCAATGTATTGAAGGTCGAGCCACCCGCACCATTAATGGCATTCCCACCACGCTCAATTGTTGGAAATATCGGATAGACCATCATTGTGACCGCCCTAATACCTGCGCAAACCTCCCGAAAGACTGTACGACTCAAACTCAACATTGCAGCCTTAAGCAAAATGGGGTGTGCGTCGAGCAAGAGGTCACAAAGCGTTGTGTTGAGAAGACATGCCGAACCACTGATCTGCAATGTGGGGAGCACTCCTTCTGTCTTGACGGGGAGTGTTACGAGGAGGCGCCCAAATTGAATAACAATTTTGATAAGTCCGTTGCGGCACTGGCAGGACTTGCCGAAGCCGTGAAAGACATCGGCGACCCACCCAAAATATTCACGGGAAAGCCGATGAAGTGCAGTAAGAAACTCGCGGGCTTCAACGATTGTTGTAAAGACTCAGGATGGGGGCAAGGATTGGGAGCGAAATGCAGCGAAGCGGAAGAAGCGCTGGGGGAAGCCAAAGAGAAAGGCTTAACCCTGTACGTGGGGCAATACTGCGCCAAGAAAGTGCTGGGTGTCTGCACCCGTAAAAAGCGCAGTTACTGCGTTTACGACAACAAGCTGGCCAAAATCATCCAAGAGCAAGGGTCTCTTCAGCAACTGGGTAAACGGTTAGGCAGTGCTAAAAATCCCACCTGCGCCGCTATTACGCCCGAAGAACTGGGTCAAATCAATTTTGAATACATTGATTTTAAAGAGTTCTACCCGGAAATGCGTGCCAACACCAACCTCCCCAACTTTGATGAAATCAAGAAACGACTTCAAAGTGCCACGGGCGGATAACCGCCTCCACGGAATCAAGGTCTATGATGATGAAAAAACCTCTGCTTTGCGTCATTACCCTAGCGCTGCTGACTCACCTCCATCCAGCTCTTGCTCAAGAAACCCCTCCTGGGTGGCGCTGGTACAACGAGCCAAAGGCAATGCCCGTAACGCCCAAACCTAAGCCGCTACCAAGCAACACTCAAACCACCGTATCAAGCCCTAAAACGTTATCGGCGACCGAACAGATGGCCTGGTTTCACTCTGTGCATATTGAAGCGCAAAACGACGCGGCCATTCATCCCAAAGATAAAGACAAGCTCGCGAAGTTTTTAGCGTTAAATCATTTTATCACGGACCAAACCGACCAATTAGGCATGACCTTTAAAGCGCTGCTGCTCGAAAGACCTGAGTTTTCTTACACCAAAGACCATCCGACAGAGCAAGCGGCAAGACAAGTGTATTTAACACTGGAGGATAAGAAGAAAACCGACGCGGTTGAAAAGATGAAACAAGACGGATGGGGCTTTTTCTTTGTTTATGAAGGAAAAGATACGCTAAGCCAGCAACTCGCCCCGTCCATTCAAGCGTTTGCTGACCAATACCATTTTGAGCTCCTTGGGATCAGTAATGATGAAACCTTCATCACTCACCTCAAAGAAAACCGCCACAACCAAGGAAAAGTCACGGTGCCTTTTACGCCCGCCTTGATTTTGGTGCATCCAAGCACTGGAGAGATGAAGCCACTGGCGTACGGCTGGATAAGCCAAAATGATTTAATTGGGCGCTTTTACAACGTCGCCACCCACTTTGAGCAATCGGATTTTTAAAGCCACTCAATCCATGTAAAACCACCCAAACGTAAGGAGGCGCTATGCCATTTCTTCGTACCCTTGTGCTTGCTTTTTTGATTCATGCCGCCAGCGCACACGCTGCCATGCAAAACCAATATGCCCTAGTGTTCTTTTTTGAAAGCACCTGCCCGTACTGCCATAAGACCGCCCCTAAAATCACTCGTCTTGGCGAGCGATTTCAATTGCCGGTTTACGCCTTCTCTGTTGATGGGCCGGGCCTTCCAGGGTTTGAGGTCCCTATCCCTGTCACACCAGAGATAGGCAAGACCTTTTTCCCAGGCCAGGGAAAAACGGTCATGCCTGCGACCTTCTTAATGAACGTGAACAGCCGTAAGTTCTCACGTCTGAGCATTGGAGACGTACCAGAAAGCACGCTTGCCCAAAGCATTCAGAACGCCCTTAACGATCCGCGAGTGCAGGAGGCTCTCCAATGAAGCGCTCACTTTTCCACCACTTGTCCACCGTTGCGGTGAATAAGCGAGTTATTCCTTTATTTCTCATCAGCTTATCAGGCGTAAGTCACGCCGACACCAACCACTCGCTGGCCCGCTTTTTTGATAACTCAGGGTACAACGCCAACGTCTCAACCCCGACGGCTTACCAAGGGCAATCGGCCAACTACTACACCGGTGGCAGTTTGTTTGTGCGTAATCAAATTGTCGATGCACAGTTGGTCAGCGTCACTGTCCCCTCCATCAGTACCGGGTGCACTGGCATTGATATGTTTATGGGGGGATTTTCACACATCAGCTCAGACCAACTGGTGAAACTGGGCAAAGCCATTATTCATAATGCCCCTCCTTTTATTGTCAACTTAGCCCTGCAAACCTGGGCACCGCAGCTCAAGCAAAATCTGGATAATCTCCAAGCCAGGCTCGACAAATATCTCAATCAATCGGTGAACTCTTGTGAAGCCGCGCAAGCGTCCATCGGTGGACTGGCCGCCTTTGCCGCTCCTGCTACCAAAAAGCATGTCTGCGCGACGCTTGGTACACAAAACAACGCCTTCTCAGATTGGGTTCAAGGGCAGCAGGAATGTGGCGCAGGAGGCAAAGCAGCGGGTCAGCTAAAGGACGCCAAAAAGGATCCAGCCCTGAAAGACATGACCCAAACCAATCACAACGTGGTCTGGTCTGCGATCATGAATAACGCTTTTTTGTCCTCCGACAAAAATCTAGCGCAATTCATGATGAGTTTGTCAGGCTCTTACGTGTACGACAAAGACGGCAATCCGCGTTATTACCCTAGCCTTTTGACCGACAACAACAACCTCGTCAACGTGCTGCTCGAAGGGGGCAAGGCTGACGTTTATCAGTGTCGCAAAACAGGCCCAGATGCGTGCATTACCATTACCAAGCGTAATAACTTATCCATAAGTCAAACTAACGGCATACAAAACCAGATACGCAAACAACTGGAATCGATACTGCAAAAGATAGCCACCGACCAAAGACTCACGCGTCAACAAGAGGGTTTTCTGGAGCTGATTCAAACGCCGGTACTCAAGTTCTTTATTGACGACTTATCCGCCAATCAAACCCCCGATACCAGCAACTACTCGCGAATGATAGCGGTGGAGCTGCTTAATCAGTACCTCGTGAGCATGTTAAATGTTGCCCGCCAATCCTTGGCCAACACCAACAACAGCCAGGATGACATCGCCCTCATCACTCGTGATATCGATAACGCCAAACGCTTTACCGCGGGGCTGGCTGAGAATGCCATTGAGGCGCTCAACAACCGCAATCAACTGATTGACTCGCAAAGAAAGACCACGCAGCAAAGCACAAAAGAAATCAGCACGACCACCAAACCTACCCCGGCTTATGGGAACTGACCTATGATACTCGAATATTACACTTACACTTCCGGCGAAGTGGTCAACAAAGCCTTTAATGCGCTGGCCACTTTTTTTAGAACCAATACCTTTGGGGATTACTTACAGATGTGCATGATGCTGGGGCTTATCACCAGTTTGTTTATCTTCATGCTGTCACGTAACCCCAAAGACCTCATCAAATGGATGGTGGTGTTCTTTGCCGTACCCCTGTTTCTTATCAACATGAAAGCCGACATGCTCATCATTGATAAGACGCAACCGGGTAAGGCTTACAAGGTGGATAATGTCCCTTACCTCGTGGCCGTGCCTACTTACTTTTTCTCTTCTATCATGGTGGGGATGGCCGAAGGTGTGGAAGGCATTTTCACCACCTCCGACGATGAGCGTTATGGTCGTACTGGGATGTTGTTTGGCTCGGAGCTGTATCAGCTCTCAAGACAATCCAGAATCAATGAGCTGGCACTACAAAAACTCTGGCGAGACTACTTTCATAACTGCATGATTGGGGATGTGAGAATCAATGGGAAATACACCTGGGATGAACTCTTTACCGCCCCTGATATTTTTGCCTTTTTAGACGGCGTTAGGCAAAGCCCGTTGCGCGCCCTTTATCTTGATGAGGGCGGCGGCCGAAGCACCTACAAGCGATGTGAAGAAGCTTACCCTATCATCAAGCAGCGCTTTGATGATGCCGCCAATAAAAACATGAGCTTGTTAGCGCATCAATTGCTTGGCAAAGACGCGGACCGTTATAAGCCGCAAGTGGTGCAGTCACTCACCCGCAGCTACGACAAATTTTTTAGAATGAGTACCAGCGCGTCCAGCACCATCAAACAAAACATGCTGATGAACGAGCTACGCTACAACCTTGATAGCCTTGACCCAACGCAAGCTGCGCTCAATTACGCTTATACCACCAATAAACTGCAAACCACCTCAATGTGGGCGTCATTAGGTTTGATGGCAAGAGAATACTTGCCGATGCTCCATACCATGATGTTTATGTTGTTCGCGTGCCTAGGCTTCTTTGTTGCAGGTGCCGCGGTCATTCCTGGCTTGACCATGATGGTGTTAAAAAACTATTTTGGGACGTTTGCCTTTTTGGCCACGTGGCCAGCCTTGTTTGCCATCATCAACGGCTTTCAGCTTTGGGGACTGGAATCTCTGTCTACGGATGTCTCGGGGAAGTTCGGGGGGCTAGTGCTTTCCAACGCGAATGCCGCGGATGAGCTTCACAGCCGCTTCGCCTGGATCACGGGTATCTTGATGATAGGCGTCCCTATGATAGCCAAAGGCATTTTAAAAGGCGGTCAAGAAGTCATGTCGAGCATGAACTACCAGCTCTCGAGCATGATTAACTCGACCAATGCCAGAGCGAGCGCTGCAGCGTCCACGGGTAATCTGGATTTTGGCAGTATGCAGATTGACAACCACAGCATGAACAACACCCATGCCAATAAGTTTGATACCAATACCCTCGCCAACCAAGGTCACAGCTACACCCAAAACCCAGACGGCTCGGTGACCACACAACACGGAGATGGGCGCACCACCTACGACAGCTCACAAACCACCAGTCGCGGCAACATCAGCGCCAACACGCAAAGCATGCTGCAAGAGAGTGTGGCGAATGCCCGCAATCAAACGCAGCAAAACCTTGAACAAACCAGTACCCAACTGAGTCAAACCCTCCAAGGAGGCGCGGCGCTGAGCGACCGCTGGCATGATAGTGTGGGTAAAAACCTGGCTTACGGTGAAGGCAGCACCAGTGGCTTTAATACTCAAGTCAGCCAAGGTATGAATGACATGCAAACGGCGGTTGACAGCGTGATTCAACAAACGGGTTGGACGAAAGACCAATCACAAGCTTACCTGCAAAGTGTCTATGGCGGCTTCGAGGGCGGCGTAGGCACCGGTAAAGGGGCATCGCCATTCAATTTAGGCGCCAGTGGCGGCGTGAAATGGTCTGATGATGAACGTACGGCTTACAGCAAGATGAATACCGAGCAAAAGCAGCAGCTTGAGCAAGCCACGCAGCAATACACCGAAGGGGCCAATGCCGTGACCAGTGCCGGCACGCAGGTGGACAATAAAGACACCCGAACTTCGGTTGAGCAGTTTGCGCATGACTTTGCGATTAACGCCAGCAACACCAAGTCTCTTGGTGTAAGTGCCATGCAAAGCCAATCGGACTTGAACGCCCTCTCGAATACTCAAACGCGCCTCGACTCTGGCAGTGCCAGCTTTACGGCCAACGCGATTCAAGGCTTCCAGAATTACTTGGAAAAAGACATAGGATTAAACCAACCAGACGTCCAACGCCTAATGACCGCTTACCAACCGGAAGATATTGCTGATGCTAAAAAGTCTTGGCAAGAATACACACGCACTGAAGAGTTCACCACCATGGCGGGACTCGATGGTGACACGGCGAAGATTGTGGCAACAATGGAGAAAGCGCATGAAACCACCACCCCAACCCAACAACCAGAACTGACACCCGAGCAAAACAACACGATGGAGAAAGGATGGGCTAGTACCGTCGATACCGTGGCACACACCCGCACCGAGATGCTGCATACCAAGGGAACGGGCGGACTCTTTAATCAAGCGCGCTTTGATGGGGTTACCGATGATGTAAAACTTCAACAAGAGGAAGCGCAGAAACCCATCATCAAACCTGAGCCGATGATTGAACTGACAGTCAAGTCGCAGGTAGAAAAGGAGATCACTAGACCCGAAAGGACGGAATACGTCACCTCCGACCAAGCCTATCCTGCGGTGCCAAGATACACACAAAACTCGAAAGAATAATACTTAACTAGGTGCATAAAAAAGAACTTTATGTACCGCCTAAATACTGGTATTATGATCAGGTATCTAGAGGGAGAATGACCATGAAAACAGTCTTACCATTACTGCTGCTTACCTGTGCGAGCGTGCAAGCTCAACCCCACTCTCCCGAGCTCACTCAACTGCTGAGCGAGATACACGAGCAGTACGAACTCGCAATGATAAATAAAAGACCATATTCCCAAAACCTGCCGGACATCACCAAACTGCCCTACTTCTTGCAGCACATTGACGAGACGGACACCGTGGAGTCCATACGCTTAAACGCCTACCTACAAGGTTTGCATACTGCGTATTTTGACAATGCCTATAATCAAAAACAGCTAGGCGGAGGAAGCTGGTTCTGTATGCGCGATACAATGGCACTCGATCCAAGGCGCCACCCTGAGTTCCTTGAAGATATGATCTGGATGGTACTTGAGAAAACCGCCAAAAACGATCCGCAGAAGTTCAGACGAGCAAACTATGCAGGGTCCTTCGGCGTTGATATTTCAATGATTATTAACTACGGCTTACAAACCGAATACCCTTGCTACAGCCCTATCCCTAAATCGTTACAATTTAACGGCTGGAAATATTAATCTCGGCATAGGATATCCATCTAGAGTGAATGTAATTTCAGGTATAAGGCCAGTACGAGAGAGTAGGAACGGGTTAAATGTCTTTATTCTAGACTAGGTATTCATTGGCCGCTGCTTGGGCACAAAAACGTTCCTTTAACCCCTTATATAGCCCAAGAAAGTATTACGTTCCTGTTTCCATGAGTAGCAAGCAATAAAGTATCCTCTTAAAATGGCAGCGATCGCATCGGTACGCTGCTATTCGTTCTAATGAATCATTAGAGTAGTAGCTCTAGCTCATTTCTGCCCGTGCGACCTGAAGTCGTATGAAGCGTTGTTCACCACGACAAGAGTGAACCATCTGTATCACCAGATGACCCTAAGATCCTGAATAAAGTAGCGGATCTGACAATGTAACGAAACTTGGCCGTTAGGCTGAGTGGGAACAAAATCGTGAGAGGATGTTCCTCCTGAAAACCACAATTCGGGTAAGTGCTAGGGAGTCAATATGATGAACGTATGTGAATCCATTAAAGGTGCGTCATATGATGAAGCAGCGGAAGTGGTTAATACGCTGTGGCCAAAACGGCAACGAGAGTCGGAAAGGAGTTGGGCATTGGCCTTTCGTGATCAAAGTACTCTCCGCACTAGAGTGGGCATCTAAGTTGACATTTTACGTAACATACGGAACAGGGTAAGCCTGTATCGCTCCCTATGGGAAAGCCCTTGTGGCCGATAGTGATGCGGGTAAAGGAGGTCGGAGAAAGCGAAGGCTGCATTGTAACGATGCAGATACAGACTCGTGTCTGGTCACGAAAGTGAGCCCACTTCCGACTGGTCTTTCGTTGCGAGAGAGTTTGAAGAACTTTATTTAAGGAGAAACGCAAATGATGATTTCTAAAGAGATTAGTGCCTCTCCTGACAGTGCTCAATGGCAGTCTATCGACTGGAAACCTATTGAGTCGCATGTATTAAAGCTTCAGATGCGTATCGCAAAGGCAACTAGAGAAGGTAAACACGGTAAAGCGAAAGCCTTGCAGTGGATACTAACCCATTCTCGCTCAGCCAAGCTTCTTGCAGTAAGGCGAGTATCTCAAAATAAAGGTAGTAAAACGTCTGGAATAGATGGTGTCATCTGGAACACAGATGCACGCCGCATAAAAGCAGTTAATCAATTGAGTCGAAAGGCGTACAAAGCCCAACCGCTCAAGCGTATCTACATCCCTAAAAAGAACGGCAAGCTCAGACCATTAGGCATTCCATGCATGATTGACAGAGCGCAACAAGCCCTCCATCTTCTTGCATTAGAGCCTATATCGGAAATGCTTGCTGACCCTAATAGTTATGGATTTAGGCCAAATCGCAGTACTGCCGATGCAGTTGGGCAGTGTTTCAAATGTTTGGCATTAAAGAAATCAGCTAAATGGGTACTTGAAGGGGATATTAAAGCTTGTTTCGACAAGATCGGCCATCAATGGCTTCTTGATAACATCGTTATTGATAAGAGAATGTTGGAACAATGGCTAAAATCTGGCTTTATGGACAAAGGTCTGTTTTATCGCACCGATGAGGGAACACCGCAAGGTGGGATAATATCACCAACCTTGATGCTAATGACTCTTGCTGGACTTGAGCAGCATATTAAGTCTACGGCCCTCAAAAAGGGTAGTAGAGCCAATTTCATTGGATACGCCGACGATTTCGTCGTCACCTGCGCTTCAAAGGAAGTGTTGGAGAACGATATCAAACCGTTGATCGCTGAATTTTTAGCGGAAAGAGGCTTAACATTATCCGAAGAGAAAACGCACATTACACACATCGATAACGGCTTTAACTTTCTAGGGTTCAATCACAGAAAGTACAAAGGGAAATTGCTCATTAAACCGAGTAAATCTAACACATTGCTGTTCTTGAGCAATCTGCGCGAACTCATCAAAAAGCATGCAACAACCTCTGTAAACGATCTTATCAAACTGATAAATCCGAAATTAAGGGGTTGGGCTAATTATTATCGCCATTGCGTGGCTAAACAGGTATTCGGATATGTAGGTCATAAGCTATTTCTTGCATTATGGTACTGGGCAGTGAGGCGTCATCCGACAAAATCCAAAACTTGGGTGGCCCTTAAATACTTCGTCAACCGAAAAGGCCAATGGCATTTTCATGGTTGGCAGAAGATCATGGATATGGATTGCCAGTTCAATCTCTTCCAAATAGCCAAAGTACCGATCGAGAGACATGTAAAAAATCCGAAGTGCAGCGACACCATATGACCCTCAACACCAAGAATACTTGGCTAAGAGAAAGTCAAAAAGGCAAGCTCGCAACTCTTGGAAGGAGCCTACTCTCGCTGCTTTATAAGTTGCTGGGTATCAAACGATGCCTTCGTGAAGGCTTGAGCCTAGTGCAGTGAAAGTTGCACGCTGGGTTCTTAGGGGGACGGCACTTGGTAACAAGTGTCGTCTACCCGACCTAAATTGGTTTCGCCAAAAAGTCTGCATTCACAGTCGAGTGGTTTTTGGCCTAATAGAACTAATCTGACACCCAAACTCAAAAAGAACGTAAACTGGGTATCAGAGTGCAGTTCTTAGTTCAAAGCAACTCGATGACTTTTGCTCTACAAACCGATCTTAAAGCGTCACAAACTTACAAGGCGTTATGGAAGCATACCGCCTTGATCAAGTGTCTAAAATCTTCGCTAAGAGCGTTTGAGGTGGTCTGAGGGCTGTTTCTGATAGCAAACTCGCACATTTACCAAATAGTAATAATAAACACCGATTTTTGTGAGGTTGTGTTGCAACAATTTTAAAGCCGTCCTCCGCAATCTAAAACTTGCGTCAATAAGAATTAGCAATTTCGCAGTAAAACCTCGCCCGATGAGGATGATCACAGGGATATTAAGTGTTCTTTACTATAAGGATAAGGAGCGCCATTTTATAAACTAAATAGCGGCCTTGCCCCTGGTTGAATGCTGTTTTTATATACAGTATATTTGGCTGGTTTTTATTCCCGATTTATACGTTTAACGGAGCAAAATATGAGTAACACAGGTGAAGATCTAATTTTAGCTATAGAGAATAATTCAAAACTGATGCAATTGAGTAATTGCCCATCTGTACCAGTTGAATTTAGTCGTGCTGTTTACGGTTCTGTTCAGAACGATTCTGGCAATGGTTCTGTTATTGAAAATAAAGGAAATATGCAGAGTCAAATAAATACGGCTCTTGCTTTTTCCGGAGCAAACTCAGAAACAGAAGTGTGGCATTTTTTAATGGGGTCAGCTGTTCACCATTTTGTAGTTGTTCCATGGTATAAACAATCAGCGCCTCAAGGTGTTGTATACACTATTTTTATGGCTTATGAAGATAAGTACAAAGTAGATAATTATGTAAATAAGAAAAGTCCAGCTCCTACAGGGACTAAAGGTTATAAAAAGGTTTGGACAACTAGCGATTTGAGTAATATGTTTTCTGAGTTACTAACAAGTAGCGATGCTTGGGAAAGTTACTTTGGAAATGTTGGAAAAAATCAAGCAACTAAAATTACTTATTGGAAGTACAAAACAACAACTTTATCTTCTGCTATCACTAATGTTAATAATTATTAACGTACCCCAAATTAGCGTTGAGGTATGATGGTTTTTTGATCAATTAGCGTTCATGCTAAACCCTGTTATTTATGGCAAGGTAAGCATAGCGTGAGCTTGAAAAGCTCATTATTTCGGTATCCGTGGAAGCCTCCTCCTTTCCATTACGTTGGCTCTTAATACGTTATGGCGCGTAGAGAGGGGGAGGTAGTTTCACAGTAGTATTTAACGTTGCTGAATACACATTTACCATAACGACACTTAGTGCGAACCCAGATTTAGATGCAAAAAAAACCTCCCAATCGGGAGGCTTTTTCTTAGAGAGTGTCATGAAAGCTAATCTTTACTGCATTATGAGTATAGATCAGGTTTTAGATGTGTGTGATTTTGCCTTAATTTAATTTAACGGCACTTAGTGCGCACCTAACCCAATACTTTTGCTAGCGCGATGCTACTCACCGCACTAGCACTTCACAAGTAAATTTGCCATACCTGTAGTTATTGATGGTTTTCTAATTTAGAAAAGGCACTGGCAAGGTTTCCCTATCTGGCAGGGTAGTTGTCACTGTTAAAATTTAACCAGTTTGGGCGATAAAGAGTAATTGTGTCTCGTATCTCAGTAGAAAGAAAAGAAGCTATCTTGAAGAAGCTATTACCTCCCTATTCGATGTCAGTGAAAGAAGTGTCGGAAGAGGAAGGAATTAGCACTGCGACCCTGTATCATTGGCGCCAGCAACTCAGAGGTTCAGGAGCCGCCGTGCCAAATAGCAACACTTCATCAGAGCAGTGGTCTGCTCAAACTAAACTCGCCATTGTTGCCGAGACTTACTCGATGACCGAAAGTGAAC
>NZ_JBFSRM010000036.1:0-36408 GCF_041465805.1 Vibrio sp. 10N.239.311.G01 | reverse complement strand
ACGTACGGTTCTTAGAGGGGCGGCACTTGGTAACAAGTGTCGTCTACTCGACAGATGCTTCGTAGGATGAATTTTTACCTTTGGCACTTCCTATCTCGAAAGTGCCTTAAACGTTTCATTAGGTATGGCACGAGTAATACAACTAGCTAATGTGAAAAACAGGCACATTACTCACCAAACAGCGATAAAAAAAATTCGTTTCCAACTTTTGAAATAGACCCAGTAAAGCGCAGTGTTATTTTTTGTTATTGTGGATCTACATGCCCAGAACAAGTATAGGACTGACCATCAACACCACGAATTGCGATCTGGTAGTTCAGCGCCAATCCATTACCAACGATGTCTGACAGGCCCTCAGTTTCTGGATTGTTCATACGATCGTGGTACATCTGACAAACGTGTTCTTCACCATGCCATTTTGATTGCACCTCTTCGATTCCATCAGCCTCGATGTCTACGCGAGCAACTCCATTTGTGCGCTTTGCTGCTTTGGTCGTGATGATCGTCGTCGTCATTGATGTATAACGGATACCATCGATTTTCGAACTGGCTTCGGTAAGTTGGTCGTGGTCTGCGTGTGTGATAATTGGGTCAGACACGAAGGCGTTCGCAGCCTTTACCTTTAAGCTGGTACAGCCAGTAATTGTCATAAGTGCAAGTGCGATAGCTGTTAAACCAATGGTTTTGATTGAGGTCATTTCATTGTCCTGTTAGTCATTCTGTCTGGGATTTACTATAAACAATAAAACACTGTATTATTAGTTCAAGCTATGAATACTAACTTACCGAGAATGGAAGGCCGCGACTAGGATTGGTTACTTGTTTAAGGCTGCTCTAAGTCTAACTCTTCACGTGGTAGGTCGTGAATGTCCTTTGGGATTCGTATCATAAAGGGCTATGTTAGATCCGGGTTATCCATAAACTTTGTCAAATTAGAAAAAACGTAACTCAACTTTATCCAAACCCAATTCAACACACCCAAAACAAAAAGGGATTAGTATCTCTACCAATCCCTTCACTACTTATTTATAAAGTAACGGCTCTTACTCTCTACAAACTCTCAATTGCCTTTTGTACCGCAGGGCCAATCTGACGCTTACGCGAAGTGACGCCTTCTAGGGTCAGCATATCGCTTGTTGGTTCAGCGTTGAAAGCC
The DNA here is from genome assembly GCF_041465805.1 of Vibrio sp. 10N.239.311.G01. Classification (NCBI taxonomy): domain Bacteria; kingdom Pseudomonadati; phylum Pseudomonadota; class Gammaproteobacteria; order Vibrionales; family Vibrionaceae; genus Vibrio; species Vibrio sp. 10N.239.311.G01. The sequence continues at coordinate 35,252 of NZ_JBFSRM010000036.1, read as the reverse complement.
GATTTAATCACTTGATAGTCGCTTTCATCCACCCACAATAAGTTAGCTTCTTTGTTCTTAGTGTCTGTGATGGAGAAGAACAGATGCTCTAAGCCGTTCTCTTCTTTGTAGGCTTTCATTGCCGCCAAAAGTTCGTCTTTACGGTCAATCAGTTGTTGAGCCGTTAGCGTTTCAGCCACACCAATACCCACCTGTTTGCCACCGTATTTAAAGTTTTTGTAATCCAGCGTCAAAATGGTCTCAGAAGAAAGGTGACTGAGATCCGACTTAGCAATCAGCATCTGTTGACCGAAGTCTTCTATATCTGAAATGCCTGCAACCTTCGCTAGCTTCTCTGCGTATTCACGATCATGCTCAGTCGTGGTTGATGATTGGAATACCACAGTATCAGAAAGGATTGCGCCTAAGCCTACACAAGCAAGGTGCTTAGGTAGGGTCACATCCAACTTTTCAGCGTTGTCAGCAAGAATAGTTGCAGCCGACCCCCAACCTCGAATATCCATTTCGACAATCTGTGGGGTGTTAATCGGTGAGCCACCAATCGCGTGATGATCAACCACAGCAACAATCGATGCTTGGTCGATAGTTGGCGCTAGCTGAGTGACCTGGTTGAAATCCACCAGCCCCACTCGATATGAAGAGTAATCTGTCTCTACGCGTGGAGATTCAGCATTACAGTAGTTCAAGATGAAGGTGGATTCTGGATTGATAGGCTCTGGTACTGTCGCTGTACCGCCATAGATATGAGCCGCGAGCATCGCAGACATTACCGTGTCGCTGTCTGGGCTTAGGTGCCCTGTCCATACGAGATCTTCACTGTTTTCATTGGCAGATTGTTGAAGACTGAAAGCATAGCTTGCTGAGCTAAAAGACATAATTAGGGCTGCAACGACAGGGGTTAGCTTCACGGGTATTTCCTTATTTGAATGCGATATAGAAGCCCATAAGCTAAACACCAAAAATTTCAGAACCGTGTCACTAATATTTCAGATTTACTTCAGTGAGTAACGAAATGTAATTTCCCTCTCTTTGAGAGTCTTCTTCTCCCATCAATTGTACCTCCCCCTTTCTATTACACGCCCGCCACAACCAATTTTGGATTAGTTCAGCTTTTCATTATTTCACAATGAATTTCAATGAACCCTAATGATAAGAAAGCTAAGATACTGATTTATTTACCTCATAACATCATCAACCCACATATTAGAAATAAGATAATCTTATTAAAAATGGATTATCGAAAGGCACAAATAAGGCTACAAAGCAGCCTTATTGAGTAAGCATAAATGAGCTATTGATTCACCGATATCGAGGTTCTGTTCCTCCCCTTTCCCACTACTGGTAAGGGATCGGAGATGTAAACCAAGGGGAGGTTAGGAGGGAATTCTAGTGTTTGTATCGAAAGGTATTGCTGTCATCAACAATCTCGATTTTGACAGGCACGGTGCCTTGTTTAACGTTGCCGATTTTTGCAAATGCCTTGTGCGACAGGTCGATCACTCGGCCTTTTACATAAGGGCCTCGATCATTAATTTTCACATCAACAGACTTGTTATTGTTTGTATTGGTCACTCTCACGATAGTCCCGAATGGCAAGGTTTTATGAGCCGCAGTAGTCGCATTCATATTATACGTCTCACCACTTGCTGTGAGCCTTCCATGGAATTTATCGCCATACCAAGAAGCTTTACCAGCAAGAGCATGTGACTTGGCATATTCCTTTGTTTTAGAACTGCCGACAGCCGACGTTGAGGTGCATCCGGCTAATATCATAAGGATAAGAGCGGTAAAGATAATATGTAATTTTTTCATGTGGTTTGTGTGCGCTAATCTCTGCATGTTTCTCTATTTTCGTTGTTGTTGGTTAGCAATATAATGCTGAGTATAGTCACTGCTCAGCCAAGGCTACCATTCGGTATGATGACGGAATGTTTTCATGAACGACACTTTCTTCCGTCATATTCATGAAAGGTTTTATCGTCAAAACGTCAACTTTAACAACGTCTTAAATCTGTATATTTCTTAATCGCTTCATGTAGATAAGTCACTCAGCCAAACATCCAAATACAAAAGCGGATTGGTATCTCTACCAATCCTCTTTAGGGGTAATTCGTTTTTCTGCCTTAAGCGCAATTGTCCGTAATCAGTCACCTACGCTTCTTCTCGGCTGTATAAGTTACGCTTTACTGGTTTGTACCGAATTCGTCATCGATTTGGCTTTAGTTTCAGGCACCAAAGACATCAACCCGGTAATAACAAGAGCAGCAACACCCGACATCGTGACTGGCGAGCCAAATATGCTTTGCACTAGCTTGGGCGCTTCTTTCAATAAATCCGGCACTAGCATCACCCCAAGCCCTAAACCTAATGAGATGGCAATCGTCATGATTCTGCGACGATCCAGCTTCTCACTAGCGATAATCTTGATGCCCGCCGCAGCAACCGTACCAAACATCACCAATGTCGCTCCGCCTAATACTGGCTTTGGAATCGTCATTAATACCGCGCCTAAGATGGGAAATAGACCTAATAGAAACAGAATTGCCGCAATGAAGTAGCCAATGTAACGACTCGCAATCCCAGTAAAATGGATCACGCCATTGTTCTGGCTGAAAGTCGTGTTCGGAAAAGTATTGAATACCGCTGCGATGAGCGAGTTCACACCGTCACCTAGCACGCCCGCCTTGAGTCGATTGATGTATTTTGGACCCTTAACTGGTTGGCCTGAGAACATGCTATTGGCGGTAAGGTCACCCGTCGTTTCAATAACAGTAATCAAGTAGATAAAAGCAATAGGGAGGAAGGCTTGCCAATCAAAAGCGAAGCCATATTTAAATGGGACTGGGATACTCAATAGCGGTTGAGATGCAAAAGAAACCATTGGCGCTTTGCCCATCAGAATAGCAACGCCCCACCCTACAACCAATCCGACTAAAATCGACGACAGCCTTACCATGGTGTTGTTGCTTAGGTTAAGTGCCACTATGGTTCCGAGCACAATCGCACCCAACATCAGATTGCTTCCAGAGCCAAAATCTTCTGCGCCAACACCACCAGCAATATCTGTGACGCCAACTTTAATCAAAGAGATACCAATCGTGGTGATAACGATTCCGGTTACAACTGGGGTGATCACCACTTTCAACTTTTCGATAAAACGCGATAGGACAATTTCGACAAACGCACCGAAGAAACAAACGCCAAAAATGGTCGCCAGCATTTCATCCGGGCCACCGCCATTCGCTTTAACAAGGAAGCCCGCACCTAATACAGATCCTAAGAATGCAAAGCTGGTTCCTTGGACACAAATCATCCCTGCACCAACTGGCCCTATTTTTCTGGCTTGGATAAAGGTACCTACCCCAGACACCATTAATGCCATGCTGATCAGATAAGGAGTGTGTTCACCTAACCCTAAAACACCGCCAATAATGAGCGTGGGTGTGATAATTCCAACAAAGCTGGCTAATACATGCTGCAGCGCCGCGTAACTGGCTGCTTTGACTGATGGTCGATCGTCCAACCCGTAGATCAATTCACTGTTCTGTTCCATGTGACTTCCTTTATGTATTTCTTATTGTATACAATTTACATAAAGGCAATAGAGCAACATATATGCCAATGGTTTAACATAATATTTATCAATCAGTTAAGTTTTCAATCAGTCCAATGTTGCACTATAGAGCAACAATGTCGGCTTGTTTTAGTGCAACCGATAGTTTATCCGATGTTCCCAAATTTAGCCCTACAGACACAAAAAAGGATTGGTATCGCTACCAATCCTCTTTAGGGGGTGTTTCGGTTTCTACCTTATGACAGGCAAGTAACGCGATTACTCGTAATCAGTCGCGTACGTATCTTCGTATGTGTGCGAGTAGAATTCGAATAGGTTGCCAAACGGGTCTTCTAGGTAAACCATTTGTGCTTGTTTTAGTTCGTCTTCTGGGTGGTAACGCATGATGTCCATACGAACCTTACCGCCATACTCTTCAACGCGCTTGATAGCTGAATGAAACTGCTCTTTTGGAAGCTGTAGACAGAAGTGGAAGATGCCTAGGCGAGAGAAATCAACTTCGTGACGTTCTTGGCGTTCTTTCATTTCGAACAACTCAACACCGATACCATCAGATGTGACTAGGTGTGCAATGTTGAAGCCTTTGAAGCCTTCACCAAATACTGCGATACACATGCGGCCGATTGCTGATTCGCGCTCTTCCATTACTTTGGTGTTGTTCATTACGATTCTTAGACCTAAAGCTTTCGTGTAAAACTCAACGGCTTTGTCCATATCGCCAACCATGATGCCTACGTGATTCATTTTCATAACTTGCTCCAAATTCGTTTTTAATTCTGTGCGTTTCGAAGACTGGCTTCGATGTTTCGTTTCGATGAAGAGAGTATATGGAGATGCGACGATTAACTGAAATTATCATAAATTATATTAATGATAATTTTTTGTTATTTACAGATTGGTATAACAACTCAACTCGCGTAAAGAAACCGTACTTCCCCTTACCTACATAGATACTGAACCAAATACTGCTTACCTAAATAGAGAACAACCTAAAAAGCATAGCTACTCAAATTGGGGTTGCTGATGTTTGATGGCTTTTGTTAATCGTTTTTGTTGATAGCTTTTACCGATAGTCCTTTCCTTTCGAAGATAGGATTCGCCTATTGAATCTATAGAAATGTCCGATTTCACTAATTTCCGGTGGCAATGCAATATATCTACATCGACGCGGGATAGCGTTAAACACTATAAATTAGAAAGAGAGTCAAATCATGATCAACACAGAAATCAAACCATTCAACGCAACAGCATTCAAAAACGGCGAATTCGTAGAAATCACTGAGCAAGACGTTAAAGGCAAGTGGGCTGTATTCTTCTTCTACCCAGCAGACTTCACGTTTGTATGTCCAACTGAGCTAGTTGACCTACAAGACAAATACGCAGAGCTTCAATCTCGCGGCGTAGAAGTTTACTCAGTATCAACTGACACTCACTTCTCTCACAAAGCATGGCACGATACTTCTGACAAAATCGGCACTATCGAATACTTCATGGTAGGCGACCAAACTGGCAACATCACAAATAACTTCAACGTTATGCGTGAAGGTCAAGGCCTTGCAGACCGTGCAACGTTCCTAATCGACCCTGAAGGCGTTATCCAAGCAATGGAAATCACAGCTGAAGGCATCGGCCGTGACGCAGAAGACCTACTACGCAAGGTTAAAGCAGCACAATACGTAGCCGCTAACCCAGGTGAAGTTTGCCCAGCTAAATGGAAAGAAGGCGAAGAGACTCTAGCTCCATCTCTAGACCTAGTAGGCAAGATTTAATCTAAGCCTAGCTAACAAGAATAGCTAAACGGTTCTACAGGCGCGCTTCGGCCCCCCTCCTAAAGGGCAGTCGCGCGCCACCCTTTCAAAACATCAACACCACAATATTTGCCGACTTGCGCCCCCTTTTTATTTTCCTTTTTCAGCAAGAAGGTATTGGTCAATACCAAGACACAGAATTTAAGAGCAGGCACGATTATGTTAGATCAAGCAATGAAGCAGCAGCTAAAAGCATACCTAGAAAACCTAAAAACCAATGTTCAGTTAGTGCTTAGCCTGGATGGCAGCGACACCGCGAACAAACTTCAAGATCTGGCGAATGACATCTCGTCTTTAACCGATAAAATTGAAGTGACTCGCGATGACAGCGCAAGCACTCGCAGCCCTATCATGCAGGTCGTGAACCAAGAGAAAGGCACCGCGATCGGTTTTGCCGGTTTGCCAATGGGTCACGAATTTACGTCACTGGTTCTAGCACTGCTTCATAGTGGTGGTCACCCTATCAAGCTTGAAGCGGACGTAATCGAGCAAATTAAAGAACTCGATCAAGAGCTTAATGTAGAGATTTTTATCTCGCTCTCATGCCAAAACTGTCCAGAAGTGGTTCAAGCCTTCAATATGATGTCGGCGATTAATCCTCTGGTTAAGACAACGATGATCGACGGCGCAGCATTCCAAGATGAAGTGAAGTCTCGCGACATCATGGCAGTACCAAGTGTATTCGTTAATGGTGAGCTATTTGGTCAAGGCCGTATGTCACTGGCTGAAATCCTTAACAAGGTTGATTCAGGCGCAGCGGAAAAGAAAGCAGCAAACCTAAACCAACAAGCACCGTTTGATGTATTGGTTGTCGGCGGCGGCCCTGCAGGTTCTTCAGCGGCAATTTATGCTGCACGTAAAGGCATTCGTACTGGTGTGGTTGCTGACCGATTCGGCGGCCAAGTGATGGACACCATGGCGATTGAGAACTTTATCTCAGTAAAAGCGACAACTGGCCCTAAATTAGTGGCAAGCCTTGAAGAGCACGTAAAAGAGTACGGTGTTGAAGTGATGACTGAGCAGCGCGCTGCAAACATCATTGCAGCAGAAGACACTGAAGACGGCTACATCCACGTTGAGCTAGAGAGCGGCGCAACACTACGAACTCGCACGGTTATCACAAGTACCGGTGCTCGCTGGCGTGAAATGAACGTTCCGGGTGAGCAAGAGTACCGCAATAAAGGCGTCGCTTACTGCCCACACTGTGACGGTCCTTTATTCAAAGGTAAGAAAACAGCGGTTATTGGTGGTGGTAACTCAGGCATCGAAGCGGCAATTGATTTAGCGGGTATCGTTGAACACGTAACCGTACTTGAATTTGCAGACACATTGCGTGCCGACCAAGTGCTTATCGACAAAGCGAACGCAACACCAAACATAGAAATCATCAAGATGGCACAAACAACGCAAGTGATTGGTGATGGCAACCGTGTAACCGGTCTGGAATACAAAGACCGCAACACCGATGAACTTAAACAGATTGAACTCGCAGGTATCTTTGTTCAAATCGGCCTGATGCCAAACAGCGAATGGTTGAAGGGTTCGAAAGTTGAGCTCTCACCACGCGGTGAAATTGAAATTAACGCTCATGGCGCAACATCAATGAAAGGTGTGTTCGCAGCGGGTGACGTAACAACCGTACCTTACAAACAGATCATCATTGCGATGGGTGAAGGTGCGAAAGCAAGCTTAGGTGCATTTGACCACCTAATCCGTAACTCAGCTCCAGTTAAAGAGGCTGAAACCGCTTAACCTTTACACTGAAAAGCTTAAAGCTTTTAACTCAAGTTCCTTAAATATTTGTTAACTTAATTCTTTACTGTTAACGACTTAGTCGACATTTAGACGCCACTCCTATGGATTTAGGAGTGGTTTTTTTCTTTGTGATTTACGCCGGTTGATAAAGCATAAAGGCAACCACCATCGCTAAGCTTCCGCCCAAGCAACGGTTCACAAACATCATCTGTTTTGGTGATTGCAGTAGCTTTTTAAGCATGGTGCCGCAATACGCCCACACCAACATGCACGGTACACCGGTAATCACCATACCCGCGATAATGGTCACGACTTGAATCAAGTAATCTGCATTCGGAGTGATGAACTGCGAAAACACGGTTAATGACGCTATCCAACCTTTAGGATTTAACACCTGCACCAACACACCCGACACAAAGCCTGAACGATTGTCAGTGGTGCTTTCTTCGATTTGCATATTCGCAATCGACCACGCCATGAACAGCAAATAAGCCGCACCCGCGTATTTCAAAATGTTGTATAGCTCTGGGTAAAGGGTAAATAGGCTAACCAAACCGACACTAGAACCCGCCAGTACGATGATGATGCCAACAGCGTTCCCAGAGATAAAAGGTAAAGTCGCAGCAAATCCATAACGACTTGAAATCCCAAGTAATGCGATATTGCCTGCCCCAGGGGTAATTGCTATTGATGTTGAAAATAGCAAGAACGCCAGCATTAATTGAGAGCTCATTTCCTCTCACTCCTAATAAGTAAAGTATTTATAGGGGGAGAGTTTACAGATTCGACTAGGAATTAAATTGCTATATAGGCTAATATTAATCCAAATTTGAGCAAGACTTTTCTAAAATAGCCATGAAACAGAAAGAATCCACCAAAGAAGTGTTAGATGACACAGATATCGCCATCTTAGAGCATATCCAGCAAGACGGACGCATGAGCAACAGCAAGCTCGCAGAGAAGGTCAACCTCAGCGAAACCCCATGCTGGCGTCGTTGGAAACGCATGGAGGAAACTGGCTATATCGATGGTTACGCCGCTAAGCTGAATCGTAAGAAATTAGGCTTTCATGTGGCTGGTTTTACTCTTGTGACCTTGGGTAACCATGAAGTTGAAAACACAGAACCATTCGAAGAATTTGTCGCGGTAACCGATTGGATTCCTATGTGTCACTGCATTGCAGGCGGCGCCGATTACATGGTGCAAGTGTTGGCCAAAGATTTGGAAGAGTACTTTGAGCGTATTAGCTCGATCAGACGAGTCAAAGGCGTGAGTGCGATTCAGTCGAACATCTCAGTAAAAGAGTTGAAAAACAGCTATCGATTACCGCTTTCAGATTAGCTCCCTAAAACACATAAAACAAAAAGCCCAGCCGCGATAGATTTCTAAAGTCTAAGGCTCTGGGCTTAACGTTATTATTTACTGGGTTAACTGGCTTAGCTATTCACAAGGATGAGCTAAATGGATCAAGGCTAAACCACCGAGTGATGTTTCACGATATTTCTTGTTCATGTCTTTACCGGTTTGGTACATGGTTGCGATGACCTTATCGAGTGAGATCAAAGACTTGCAGTTTCGCTTCAATGCCATGCGAGATGCATTAATTGCCTTCATCGCACCCATCGCATTTCGCTCGATACACGGCACTTGAACCAAGCCGCCAATTGGGTCACAAGTCATACCCAATGAGTGTTCCATCGCGATTTCCGCCGCAATACAGATCTGCTCATTGCTGCCACCGCGTAGTGCCGTTAATCCCGCAGCCGCCATAGAGGATGATACGCCTACCTCACCTTGGCATCCCACTTCCGCACCAGAGATCGAAGCGTTAGTTTTGTACAGAATACCAATCGCGCCCGATACCGCTAAGAAATCTTTTAACTGCTTAGTATCCAACTCTTTAATGAAGCGATGGTAGTACATCAACACAGCAGGAATAACGCCCGCCGCACCATTGGTTGGTGATGTTACCACTTGGCCACCAGCCGCATTTTCTTCGCTAACCGCAAACGCAAACAAGTTAATCCAATCCATGATTTCCATTGGGTCGTTTTCAACCGCCGCATTCGCTTCTAACTTTTTCAGTAGGTTAGGCGCACGACGAGTTACGTTCAAACCACCATCAAGAATGCCTTCGGTTTCAAAGCCACGCTCCATACAACGACTCATCACTCGCCAGATTTGATCCGCTTTCTCTGAAATAATGTCAGCGCCTTCGAACTCCGCTTCATTTTTTAGAATCATACCACCGAGGCTCATCCCACTATTGTCAGCTTGTTGAAGCATTTCATCGGCGTTTTTGAACGGGAAAGGAACTTCTACCGCTTGGGTTTGAGTACCATTTTGCAGTTCATCAGCAGTTGCGATAAAACCGCCGCCAATCGAATAATAAGTTTCATCGACAATCACGTTGCCACTCTGGTCAAACGCAGTAATCATCATGCCATTTTCATGCAGAGGCAGATTGTCTTTGTGGAACAACATGTCGGTTTCGTAGTTGAAGGCAATGTGCTTGGTGCCCGCTAAATCCATCTCACCACTGTCTACGGCATGACGCATTGCTTGGTTTGCGCTGGTGATTTTGATGGTGTCTGGTTTATTGCCTAGTAGCCCCAATATTGTAGCTCTGTCGGTGTGGTGACCTATGCCAGTCAATGACAAAGAACCGTATAAATCCACCTGAATACGCGTCACTTCTGCGATTTTATCAGCGATTAATTGTGTGAAATGGAAACCCGCAATCATTGGGCCGTTGGTGTGAGAGCTCGATGGCCCAACACCAATTTTGTAGATATCAAAGATCGATAACATAGATATACCAGTAAAAAATCGGTCAATTAAGAAAGAGCGGCATAAAGCCAATCAGGGATAACAGTACAAGCAGCAATCGTCACAACAGCGAACACCAACAAGCCATAATGACTCGCGGTAGGCTTTGCAAACAAATGCTTTTGCTTTTCTATAAATTCATTTTGTTGCTCGGTTACCTCTCCCCAGAAGCGGCTCACAACAACACCTAACACTAAGAAAACCACAGTGCCAATCAAGGCAAACCAAGGCCAAGCTATTCCGCTGTATTTGGCGATGAATACGACGGCCACACTGCCAATACTGCCCGCAATTACGCCTTTCTCGTTTGCTTGTTTGAAGAACAAACCCAAGATGAAAGAGCCAAGGCGAATACCAACAAAAATAGAGGTTAAGCTCGCAATCGTTTTAAGCACTGATTCATTAGAAACAGCCAGTAACGCAGGCACAACAACCGACGCTGCAGCAACCAGGCTCATTTTTCTAGCCACTGATTCATAGTGCGCGTCAGAGGCTTGCTTACGGAAGAAGCGCTTATAGAAATCGAACGTTGCGACCGTCGCCATTGAGTTATAGGTGGAATCCAATGTCGACATTGCCGCAGCCGAAAGTGCTGAGATCACCAAACCAACAATGATTGGGTTGGTATGGTTAAACACAAAATCGAGAATCACTTCGTTGCTGTTTTCAAAACTGCTGTCTTGATAAAAGACACTTAACAGCACCCCCATCACAGCAAAGAACAGATAAACAAAAAATGCGCCGTAGCCACAAAGCAACATCGATTTTTGCGCTGTTTTAACACACTTAGTCGCCAATGTTCTTTGAATAATCAGTTGGTTAGTGCCATACACACTCAGGTGCAAGAAGCTCACAGCCACTACGCCGGCCCACAATGTGGTATCGACGCCTAAGTCAAAATCGAGATTGATGATATTCAAATGTTCAGGAGACAACATCTCGCCCGCATCGATTTTCATCAGCAATAAAACAAAGATCGCAATGCTGCCGATAATCAACACTGCTGACTGAAGCATGTCAGTCCAGATTACAGTCGAGATACCACCCGCATAGGTATACAACGCAGTAAATACGCTGATGTAGATGATCGCCTCAGAGATACTCACTGGCAGCACTTGCACTAAGATCAGGGCTACCGCATACAGAATAACCCCTGCCGAAATACACTGAACCACAATGAACACGATGGAATTGATCGTGCGAGCAACAACGCCAAAGCGGTGCTCTAGGTATTCGTAAATCGAGGTTAGGCCGAGCTTGTAAAACACCGGAACAAAGAAAAGCACAGTGAAAAAGATCACTATTGGATAGTTCAAATGTACGCTCATCGCTTCCATGCCTGAGCTATAAACCCAGCCCGGCATGCCAACGAACGTCATTGCGCTGATGTAGGTTGCAAGAATCGACACACCTGCCGTAAACCAACCAAACTGTTTTCCACCAGTCGAAAAGTCGCCACCGACGCTATAGCGCCTATTAACTAAGTAGCTGATAAACAAAGTAGTTAGCACATAAAGAGCAATAACCACAAAACTTGAGTACGTAACCATTTTTAGATTCCGTTTATTGTATGTCGCAATTAATTCGCTGCCAATAGTACTCAAAAATGGATGTTTTCCCTCAAAAACCCACAATAAGTGTGACTATTATCACTAAGATAGACGATTAAACACTCAAATCGCCCCACAAAGCACAAAAACCCAGTTAAATGAGATCAAGATCACTAAAATGCACAAAATGGGTACGCACTCATTTTAAAATTGACTTTGATCACGGATCTAATAACCACAAAAATTCTATTATCTCTCCCGAAATGAAGACGGTGTGATGAAGCTAAATAATCAACACACAATAATTAAAACCAAAACCACCCTATATAAAATAAAGGTTTATCGGTCATGACCATTAAAAAACACATGAGCGAAGTTCCTATGATTCAAAGGGTAGCCGCATATCTAGCAATTCTAGTAGGTTACTTTTTTTATTGTTATAACTTTGTAATTATTGACTACGTACGCCCATACATTGTGGAAGAATATGCTGGTATTAGCCTTTCTGATACCGCTCAGTTCTACACTTGGCAGTCTGTTGGTGCTCTGATTGGTGCACTGAGCTGTGCATGGTTCGCAACCAAGTTCGGCAAAAAGTCCACGCTAGTAGCAATTACGGCATTAAACGGTGGTGCAACCATCATCAACATGATGTTTACCGACTACGCCACTTGGGCCGCAATGCGTTTCATCATTGGACTGTCTTTAGGCGGTTACTTCACTGTAGCTGTATCTTTGATGATTGGCCTATTTACACCAACGGTTCGCGGTAAGTTGACTGCTTTTGCTTCTTCAATGTTCTCTGTTGCTTTAGTGGCAATGGGCGCTTACGCAGCCTTCATTACAAGTGTTGATGCACCTTGGCAGAGCCTAATGTGGGTAGGTGGTATTCCACCGCTTGTAGCAGCAGCGTTAATGATCTTTGTATTACCAAGCGACAAAACAGTGATCGCCTACGGTGAAGAAGATCAACAAACCACAACCAATGCAGCTGGTGAAGTAACCGAAGCTAAAAAAGGTTCTTGGGGTGAGATGTTAAGCAAGCCTTACCGCAAAATTACGATTACTTGTTTACTTCTTTCTGGTCTTAACTTCTACGGATTCCAATTCTTCGGTGGCTTTGTAACTACCTACCTGAAAGATGTTCGTATGTTTGATGGTGCAACCATCGGTTTGATCTTCTCTATCTCAGCATTTGGTTCACTCTTCGGTGCTTGGTTCTGGGGATGGGCAGCAGATAAGTACGGTCGTAAGATCAACGCGTTCGGCTTCATCCTCGCAGGTATCATGGTTTCTATCTTCTTTGTCGCACCTGGTGACATGATGATTGGCGGCCTAAACATGCTGGCTCTTCTAGGTCTTATCTACAACTTCGGCCTGTCTGCTTCTGCAGTATGGGGCGGTTACTTCTCTGAATTGTTCCCAGCACGCTTGCGTAGCTATGGTGCAGCTTTATTCCATGGCGGTCGTATTATCGGCATGTGGGCACCAATGGTTCTTATCTTCATCCAAGAGCGTACCGACCTACAAACAGCAATGTGGGGCTCACCAATCGTATGGATTATCGCCGGCCTACTATGGCTAACACTGCCTGAAACTCTAAAAGGTGGCGTCTTCGATAAGAGCAAAAAAGCTGAAGCAGCAAAAGCTTAATTCGACACTCATACGCTGAAGTTCAAATACGAAAAGTTTAAAGCCAGCTGATAAATCAGCCGGTAACAAAATCCAAATCGAGTCCTGTTCCGAATGTTGACTCGACAACACAAAGAGAAATTATTATGTCTAAATATCAAGAAGCGAAACGCATTGTTCGTGAATACTTCGATGCAATGGAAAACGCAACTCACGAGAACGTTGCTGAAGTTTTAAAAGCACACACTTCTGAAGATTACTTGTGGCGCGGTGTTTACCCATTCCGTGAGCAAGAAGGCGCACAAGCAGCAGCTGACGTATTCTGGGCACCAATGATGAAGTCAATGACTCGCATGCAGCGTCGTCAAGACATCTTCATCGGTGGTAACAACGAAGTTAACCCAGATGAGATTTGGGTAATGAGCATGGGTCACTTCATGGGTCTATTCGACGCTGAATACCTAGGTATGCGCCCAACTGGCAAGATCATGAACGTTCGCTACGCAGAATTTAACTGTGTTGTTGATGGCAAAATCACTAAGACAGGCCTGTTTCTAGACCTACTAGGCATGATGGATCAAGCGGGTTGCTACCCACTTCCACCATCAACTGGTAAGCACTTCGTATACCCTGGCCCACGTAACCACGACGGTCTGCTATTCGAAGACGCGGCTCCAGAAGAAGGTGTTGCGACACTTGCTCTAGTAAACAAAATGGTTGATGACCTGTCTGCTCTTAACGACAGCGGCGCGATGGGTTGCCCACCAGAAGTACTAGCGAAGAGCTGGTCAAAAGACATGATTTGGTACGGCCCATGTGGTATCGGCGCGTCTTACACAATTCCTCGCTACCAACAACAGCACCAACTTCCTTTCCGTAACAACCTGAAAGACAAGAAGTTCAACGGCCACGTTTGTCGTTTCGCTGAAGGTAACTTCTCTTGTTTCTTCGGTTGGCCAAACCTATCAAACACACCAACAGGTGGCTTCCTAGGTATGACCGGCGGTGAAGTACGTGCAAACATGCAAGTAGTTGACGTTTACTACCGTGACGGTGACAAACTGTCTGAGAACTGGGTTCTTATCGACCTTCCTTACTGGCTACAACAGCAAGGTCTAGATGTGTTCGAACGCACTTCAAGCATCATGAACCCAACGCTGTAATCGATACGCTTTAATCCAAAAGATTGAAACGAAATAGTGGCGACCTAAATAGACATCTGATTTAGGTTGCCACGCTTACTGGGGGACCCTTCTCGCTCCTAGTAAGTGCTCCAACCAATTCATTATTGCTCCACTAATAACTGAATCTACTAGTGCCTCATGGATGGGGTACACCCTGCCAAACCATTACCAATATAACGGGCTTGAAAGCACGGTGGCTTTCTACGGCCTGAATAAAGAGAATTACAATGAAAAAGTCGATTCTTTCAGCAGTGATCCTGACAGCACTTACCTCAGGTTCTGCTTTTGCTGCACACACTTTTACCAATGACGCGCGCGATAGCCTTACTTTAGACGGTCGTTTCGACGTTCGTTACCAAGATAAGGGCGGCGACCACAACGGTGAGTGGAACAGCGGTAGCTCTCGTTTCGGCCTTAAAGGTCAAATGGGACTCGATAACGGCTGGACTGGCTTTGGCCATGCTGAATGGGGTTACAACTCAGGTGCTAACGGCGACAATATTTACGACCGACTTCTATACGCAGGCGTAGAGCACGACAAATACGGCAAGATCGCAGCAGGTACTAAGCAGTGGTCTACTTTTTATGACGTCGCATGGTACACCGACTTAGGTCGTGTCTTCGGTACTCGCGGCTCAGGTGTTTACAACCTATCTGACTGGGGTATTGCATCTGGTACAGGTCGAGCAGAAAACTCCATTACTTACCGTAACTCAATCAACGACCAAGTAAGCTACGGCTTCACTTACCAAACGACACGTGAAGAAGTGGCACTAGCGAGTAATGCGACAGCTTCATTGAAAAACGGAATGGGTGCGTCAATCACTTACAAACCGGTTGATGGCGTAACACTAGGTGCAGCTTACCACCAAAATGAAATTGCAGACCTAGACTCAGGTGTGGTTGGCGTAGAAAATGGCGACAACATGCGCATCATGCTATTGGGTGCGAACTACAGCAACGGCGGCTTCTACGCAGGTGCCACTTTCCATGTTGGCGAAAACTGGGAAGCTGTAAGCCAAGGCGGTACGGATGTAATGTTCGATACCCTAGGTGGTGAAATCTACACGTACTACCACTTCGACAATGGCCTACGCCCTACGTTGAACTACAACTACATGGAAGATCGTGATGACCAAACAGATGGCTATGAGCGTAACCTGCTTATCCCTGGTGTTGAATACCACTTCCAGAAGAACAAATTCCTAGTTTGGACTGAATACCAATTCGACCTAGGTAAAGATCAGCTCGTTGGCAATAAATTCGAAAACAGAGATGACCAATTCGCTGCAGGTATTCGTTACTACTTCTAACGCCCAGTTAGTCGATTCATAAATTCTTTAAACAAAGCTCTGCTCTTACGCAGAGCTTTTTTGGGTCATACCCAGAATAATATTCAACACTCTCTATTAACCCTTATTTTTCATCCAATCATGGCATATTGTATTTTTGAGTACGTACCTAATTATGTTACTCTATGCACAATCAATTTGGTTCAAAAGTATGGTCTATGAGCTCTCCAAAACACTCCACGGCGTCAAAGCCAACCGTCACCTCTAAAGATGTCGCTAAACTTGCTGGCGTTTCTCAATCAACTGTATCTCGTGTATTTGTCCCGGGCAGTTCAGTGTCTGAAAAGACCAAGCAAAAAGTGTTCGATGCAGCAAAATCGTTGAACTATCGTCCCAATGCCTTTGCCCGCAGTCTGACGACAAATGAGTCCAAATTGATTGGCTTAGTTTTCCCAGATGCCGACTACCCTATCCACATGAAAACTCTGCAGCTTATCTCTACTGAGCTACAAAAGCAGGGTTACTCTGCGGTATTGATTCCTTGGCAAGTGGATGGAAACGACAACCACTCGATTCCTAATATCTTCCAATACCGAGTTGATGGCGTAATTGCTGCTTCGGCGACCTTTAATAAGTCGCTTTATGAAGAGTGTGAAGAGTTCAACATCCCCATTGTTCAGTATGCTCGTGTAGTTGAGGGGACTAAGAGTAGCCATGTAATAAGTGACAACTACGCCGCAGGCCAAGTCGCCGCTCAACATTTACATAGCGTAGGAACAAAGTCAGCGGTTTACCTGACAGGTAACGTGCCAACCTACACCAACGGCGAGCGTGAATCGGGCTTTTGCTCAGAATTCGAAGATCTAACAGGCAAGCAAGCTCGTGTTATTGAAGCTGACTATGACTACCTTGATGCTCTAGATACCATTCGGACTCTGTTTTCAGAACCCACACATCCTCAAGCGATTTTCTGTGCGACAGATAACCTCGCGATGGCAGTAATGGATGTGGCGCGCTTAGAATTTAACCTGCGTATTCCAGAAGATCTTCAAGTGATTGGTTTTGACGATATCCCACAGACTCAATGGTTGAACTACCAACTCACTACCTTCAAGCAAGATTTCAGACGCCTTGCACGTGAATCAGTGAAAATTGTCGTTAGCCAGATTCAAGAGCAAGACACAAGCTTGGTTAAGCTGATGGTGCCAGTGAAGTTCATTGAACGAAACACGACGCTAAAACAGAACCAACGTTAAGACGCTTTCAAACAAAAATCCCGCTCAGTGTGAGCGGGATTTTTTATGATATTTAACTAGTTACCTACACCACCGGTCTTCTCTGCCGGAGAGTCAGGCGTCACTGGAGGCCACTCTTGGAAGGTTGCTAGATGTTGTTGGACAGCCGCTTGTGCCGGGCCAAATGCCCACATTTTTTGTCCCATCCATTTTAGGTACATGCCCGACTCTTCCGCCGCTCGCTCGTATGGGTCACGACGTAAGTTAAACAGCAATGGTGCGTTTAGCTCTTCTTTAGGGCCACTCCAACCGTGGTTTTGCACGATGAAATGCGCCTTCCAATCACCAACACGAACCGCTTGCAGCTTGTCTCGTTCGTAGTAGTAGATCTCTTTACGGTTTGACTCGCCTTTCTCGGTCAGCATATCCACTTGGTTGTAACCATCAAGGTGCGCTTTAAAGCCATCGTGACCTTTCAGCAGTTTTTCTTTTAGATCCGTTGGACCACCAGCCGCAGCGACAAGAGTGGGTAACCAATCCATACCATCAAAGATGCCATTGCCTACAGTACCCGCTGGGATTTTACCCGGCCAGCTAACCAATGCAGGGGCTCTTACGCCACCTTCCCAAGTTGTGCCTTTCTCACCGTGATAAGGTGTCATACCGCCATCTGGCCAAGTCATGATCTCTGGGCCGTTATCGGCAGTGAAAATGATGATGGTGTTGTCAGCAATACCGAGTTCTTCCATCTTCGCCATCATCTCACCGACGTGATCATCAAGATCTTTCATGACCACTTCTTGGAGTCCCCAACCGTTTTGACCGAGCATCGCTTCGTATTCAGGTGACAGGTGCGTCCAAACGTGACCGCGTGATGGACAGTACCAAATAGGTGTGAGATGGATAACGCAGATCAATAAGGATTGGAAGTTTCACGCAACCATTGATGCAGGGCTTGGTAGTGACACCAACTTTACCTCATCTCTGTTAACTGGCGTGCGATACCAGATAAACAGTTGGTCTGACTTAAATGTTGCCTACAAATCGACCTGGGTTGATTACGAAAACAAGGGGACCTTTGAATACGATACCGCATCGCAAGGGTTCCTGATTGGTTGGGCTGCTCAGTTCTAGTCAAACAATAAGAGGTAAGCCTGATATCGTTAGGCTTACCTGACAATGTCAATCTTTCAAGAGTTAATGCCGGTTTTAACTAACGAACAAGCAAAACTACCCACCAACGACCTAGTTATTCACAGTGTTTGGAACTACGCACTCTTTCTTCATGATAGTTAAGCCGGCCTCGAGAGTTTCTGTCCAAGCTTGTTCGACGCTTTCATCGTAGTGAGGGTCATATTTTTTAACTGTATTGAGTAACGAATTGAACCACTCGTTGAGTTCTTGCTCAGAGATATCCATTCCTAAATCTTTATGTCGCTTCCCAAGCTTTTTTACCGAGTTTCGTACGCTCGGCAGACCCGCAGAGTTATAGATAAGAATGATCGAGGCTTTAAGCATCTTGGTTTGTTGCTCTAACCCTATATTTTCAAAACGTTCTGAAAACCTTGGGTTATGCTCGCAAAAATCAGCCAAAAACGTTTCGAGAAATTCTTGGTCAATCCGGCAGCGCTCAAAACTTTCATAAAACAGTTCGTTCGGTTTCATCTAGCCAGTCCTTTGCAAAATTTTGAGTTATCGGGAAGCTAACAAGTCCAGAGCCGCAACTTAGCCAACTTCGAACCATCAATATGATCTAAGTATACGCCACTGTGGCATAAAATGAACGATGGCATAACGTAAACTACGGCATAAAGTGCGTTGCACAAATCTTGTTTCCATCAGGATCTCGCAAATAAGCCATGTACAAACGACGCTCGTCAGAACCTCTCGCTCCGGAGCCATTTTCAATGCTGGTACCGCCATTTTCGACGCCAACTCGATGCCACTCATCTACAACTTCAGGAGAAGACGCAAGAAAACCCACCGTCATACCGTTGCCGTGAGTCGCAGGCTGACCATCAATCGGCTTCGTTAAGCCCAACACACCCGTTTGGCTAACGTAAACACAGCGCCCTTTGGGATCAACAGAGCCTTCGCTATAACCAAGCACTTTCATGATTGGGTCATAAAAAGCCTTCGCGCGTTCAATATCATCGGTACCGAGAAAAACATGGCTGAACATAACTAACCTCTTCTTTTATTGAAAGAACCATCTAAACTAGACCTATAATTCGTGTTTGTCTAGGCACGCTATTCGGTCACAACTGTTGCTTAACCCATTGAGCAAACACCTGAAACTTAGTTCGCTGTTCCATGCCTTTCGGGAACTCAGTTAGTCTGTTCAACAATTCGTTGTGCGCCCTGCCCTTGGTCATGCAAGATATCATCAGGATTTAGCAAGTTGCACTTTTGCATACTCAAGCATCCGCAACCGATACAGCCGGTTAAGTTCTCTTGTAGCGATTTAATCTGCGCCATTTTACTGTCGAGTTGCCCCTGCCACTTCTTAGCAACGCGCTCCCAATCTCGCTTAGTCGCGGTATGGTTCATCGGCAGTGTCGATAATTCTTCGGTGATCTCTTCCAGCGTGAAGCCTATCGACTGCGCGACTTGGATCAACGCAATTCGTCTCAACATCGCCGACTGATAACGGCGCTGATTTCCGTTAGTACGAATCGAAGCAATCAACCCCTTGGTTTCGTAAAAACGTAACGCCGAAGGAGCCACGCCACTGCGCTCAGCCAACTGGCCTATGGTGAGGTATACGATGTTTCTCATTACGACACTATCCTTGAGATCATAAATATTTAAAGCTTACTTTAACTTTAGAGTAGCGACCTATTGTTACCTTAACCAATTAATGTCCTTAAACTTTGACAACGGGCGCAATGAAAAGCAATCGTGAACATGGCTGCTTTGTTTTATTGTGGTGTTCTCGCTCTCTAAATCTGACTCATGATCGATTTCAGGCTCTCGGCCATTTCGGCATTGATGATCTCACCCGTTTCTACATTAAAGTTGTCGTAGAAACTTGGCACCGACATCGACCCCTTCACATCTGCATCAAAGTAAGGTGCCGAATTTACCGCAGACGACAACACAGAGTTTGCGCCGCCTGGGCCTGGTGATGTGGAGAGCATCACAACAGGTTTGCCTTGGTACACTTTCATGTCGATTCGTGATGTCCAATCAAACACATTCTTAAAGGCTGCGGTGTATGAGCCGTTATACTCTGCAAAAGAGATGACCACAGCATCTGCTTCGCCAATCTTGCTAAAAAAGCGTTGAGCGTGTTGATGAACACCTGAATCTTGCTCTCTTTTCTCGCTGTAAATTGGCATCTCGAAATCATTAAGGTCGAGCACCTCGACTTGCGCGCCTTCGACTAAACCTGCGGTGTACGCTGCAAGTTGTTGATTAATTGATGTTGTACTGTTGGTCGCGCCAATCGCTAATACTTTCATTGTTGATCCTTGTTCATTTTTCTCACCTTTTTGCACTCATGACTTCAATTACGGAGCTCAAAATTCATAACTGAAGATTCGTAACGTCTGTTTGATAACATCAAAACCTGCACTAGGCGACAAGGTGATAGATTGTGTTTTTAGATTGGGGATGATGATAAAACCTCAAGTTAACTTAAGGTAAAGTGATATTTTAAAAAAATAGGAAATAATTTAAAAACACTTATAAAGCAGTTAATTACGAAGGATTAAACATCGATTGGCATTGCACAGGCAAAAATAAGCACACCCAAAATACAGTGAGTGTGCTTTATCGAAATACTATTTACTTAAATTGGTTTAGTGAACTGACACCAGAGTAAGCGACTCCGGATAGCTCGGCCATTTCGCGATTCCACGTTGCCAAATCGTGAAGGTTAAGCTGATTCAAATGATCATGACCACACGCTCTCGCCATCACTTGCATCAATTCAGTCGAGGCTTCGAAGAAATTCTTCAATTGATTCGATGCCTTCTCGACATTTAAGCGTTGGCGTAAATCGGCTTTTTGAGTCGCGATGCCCGCCGGGCAATTATTGGTGTTACACATTCTGGCAGCAACACACCCAATAGATTGCATAGCACTGTTTGAGATAGCGACTCCATCTGCACCAAGCGCCATCACTTTTACGAAGTCCATTGGAACACGAAGCCCACCAGTAATGATTAAGGTGACTCTGTCACTTACGCCTTGCTTGTCTAGATAGGCTCTGGCACGAGCAAGCGCTGGAATGGTCGGCACACTAATATGGTCACGGAACATTTCTGGCGCCGCCCCTGTACCGCCACCACGCCCATCTAAGATGATGTAATCGGCACTGGCATCAAGCGCGAACTGAATGTCTTCTTCGATGTGATTGGCACTTAACTTAAAGCCAATCGGGATACCGCCTGTCACCTCTCGAACACGGTCGGCGAACTTTTTAAAATCCTCGACCGTGTTAAGGTCGACAAAGGTGGGTGGAGAAATCGCTGCCGTGCCCGCTTCAATGCCACGCACCTCCGCGATCTTGCCTATGTTCTTCGCGCCCGGTAAGTGCCCGCCCGTTCCGGTTTTGGCACCCTGCCCGCCTTTAAAGTGGAAGGCTTGAACGTTTTTGAGCTTAGCTTCATCGTAACCAAACTGAGCACTGGCTAATTCATAAAAGTAGCGAGAGTTCGCCGCTTGCTCTTCGGGTAACATACCGCCCTCACCGGAGCAGATACCCGTCCCTGCGAGTTCGGCACCTTTCGCCAATGAGACTTTTGCTTCTTCAGATAGCGAGCCAAAACTCATATCAGACACAAACAAAGAGATGTCCAATTTGAGTGGCTTCTTCGCTTTGGGGCCAATAATCAGTTCAGTTCCAACGGGCACATTCTCCAGCAAAGGCTTGGTGGCCATTTGCGCGACCATCACTTGAATATCGTCCCAGTGAGGCAATAGATGTCTTGGAACGCCCATGGAGGTCATTGGCCCATGATGTCCAACCTTGGATAAACCATCACGCGCCAGTTGATGAATAAACTCGACGGTAGGTTCTTCTTTGGTTGCGCTCGCAGCTGGCGACAAATCTGGCGCAGCCGCTTGAATGTGAACCTCCGGGCCTTCTTGCCCAACTTGTTCCGCTGTGAACTGTTTATGAGTGCCATCGCAGAAAGGAAGGTTGTTGGAATACTTACAGCGACAAAGGTAGGCGTCTCCGCTCTCTTCGGCGACAAAGCTTTTCGGTTTGAACCCCGTACCAGCATGAGAACCGTCACAAAACGGTTGGTTTTTCGACTTCCCACAGGTACAGAAGTAATACTTCTCTCCCTTCGTCAGCTCTACTTTAACGGGTTTGTTATCCGCAATTACTGGACTCTTCATAGTTCGCTCACCTTTTCTTTCTTATGATTTGATGACTGAAGCGATGACTTGCTCACAAGAGTAAAGTAAAGGTGAGATACCCAGCGAATTCAATAAATGAGACTGATAGACAAGGTGAGTAAACCGACTAAAAACAGTCATGACCGACTGAGCTCAAACAAAAATGGCTACCTAGTAGGCAGCCATTATGGGTGAGAGCTTAGTCAAAACTAATGCACTGAGGGTTAATCAAACAATTCGATAACCAATTTATTGTCTTTAATCACTAGATTGGGTTCCGATGACTTAATCAACGACTCTTGAACCTTGTTGCTGTCGAGTTTGTAAACCGGAGACTGGGACAAAGCAAAACCTATCATCGATACAGCTGGTTTGAGTAGTGTCTCTATTTCAGGCGAAAGCTGTTTGCCTTTTTCTTCAAAGCGCTCTAGTCGCAGCGACTTTAGATACACCTCGCCACTCTCCTTGTCGTATTCGGGAATCGCGCTGAACTCTAAGTCTAAATCCAACCCCATATTAGGCATATTGAACACTTGAACTTTTGCATTGGTATTCGCCAACACGGACACGCGTTGTGCATCGGCTCGACCAATTTGCACTTCTAGATCATCCACAGCCACTTGTGCGTACATCACACTTTGTACACCAACCTCTTGTTCTAGCATCACTGAGTCTTCAAGGTACTTCGTCATTTCTTGCTCGGTAATACTGTAGCTAACACAACCACTGAGCATCAGGGCTGTCACAGCTATAATCAAACGGTTCATTAACTTTGTTGTCATTGGAGATAGGCTCTTATTTTTTAAATGCATGGAACGGATGTTACCTCGAGATGATACTGTAAATTGGTTGTCACAATAACAGTGTCGGATAACTGGGCAGAATGATCCACCTAAATGGTGATGTCGTATCAATGAGAATTGACGAAAATAGTAAGGAAAACAATGACTGCATTAACGATATTTTACGATGGAACCTGTCCACTTTGTGCAAAAGAGATGGCAGCACTGACTAAGTCTGATTCCAAAGATCAGATCCAGACCGTCGATATCTACAGTGAAGCGTTTTCAAACTACCCGCAAATAGATGCCGAGGCAGCCAATACAATCTTGCATGCACTGGACGAAAACGGAAAGCTGCTGCTCGGTTTAGACGTGACTTACCAAGCGTGGAAGCTAGTAGGAAAGGGTTGGCTGTATGCCCCGTTACGTTGGGCGATTTTTAAGCCAATGGCAGATTGGTGTTATCTACGGTTTGCCAAAAATCGATATAAGATTTCGTTTTGGCTAACCGGAAAATCACGTTGCAACGGTAACAGCTGCACAAAATAGTGTTGAGTTAAGACATGCCGCTGGCGACTTTGTAGTAAACGATGCCAAATAGGGCTGCGAACACCAATACCGTAACGGCCACTTTCAACCAAATAAATTTCATGCTTTGTCCTTTTAATTCTGTTTACTGTTCCACGCGACAAGTTAGCACAACAAAACATACGGTTGTGTAATGATTGATAGAACTTTGTAGTCGTACCAATCACAGTAGGTAAGTGTCAAGAAATAGCGCAGGAAAAAAGCTTGAGAACAAGGCGGCTCTTTTCGACAAGAAGTTTAGATAAGTAGTTATTCTACAATCAAAAAATCTAACGACTTTATCGAGATTTTTAACAAGCTAGGGTGAACAGTTATTTACTACGATTGGTATCAACCCTGATTCCCAGAGAGAACCTTTATGTCGGCAAAAGAGAGAAACCTTCCCACACATCGAATTTCTAGATTCAGTAAGTTCGCTTCGTTGGCGACAAGAGTCGCGGGTAACGTGCTAACGGAAGGCACCAAACAAATTGCACAAGGCAACAGGCCCAAAGCAAAAGACTTACTGTTAACGCCACAAAACATTGCTCGCCTGACCGATCAACTCGCACACCTGCGCGGTGCGGCTATGAAGTTAGGACAGATGCTATCAATGGATGCGGGTGATGTCTTAGAACCAGAGTTAGCCGACATTCTCTCTCGCCTGCGCTCCGATGCCGATCCACTGCCAACAAAACAGCTCAATCAAGTGTTAGAAAGCTCGCTCGGGAACCATTGGAAAACCGAATTCCTGTCCTTCAATTTTAAACCGATCGCCAGTGCATCTATCGGACAAGTTCACCAAGCCTATAGTGATGCTGGGGACAAACTCGCAGTCAAAGTCCAATACCCCGGCATTAGAAAAAGTATCGACAGTGATGTAGATAACGTGGGCACGCTGCTCAATATTGTTGGCTTGATACCAAAGTCGGTCGACTACAAAGGCTTGTTAGAAGAGGCAAAGAAACAGCTCCACGATGAAGCAGACTATGCTCGCGAAGCTGATTACGCAACTCGTTACCATGATGCATTGAAAGAATACTCTCACTTCGTCGTACCTAAGATTCATCCGCAAGTCTCTTCAGAATCGGTGCTCGCCATGGACTTCATCGAAGGCGTCTCGATAGAGCAAATCGAAAGTTACGACCAAAGCACACGTGACTTTGTAATGCACAGCTTACTGGAGCTTCTGTTCAGAGAGTTGTTCGATTTTAAGATGGTGCAAACCGATCCCAATTTCGCCAACTACCTTTATGTTGAAAACACCCGACAAATTGGCTTATTAGATTTCGGAGCAACCCGTGAGTACAGTGACCGCTTCAGCGAGGGTTATCGCTTGGCCTTTTCCTCTGTCATTAACAACGATGAGCAAGTGCTCAACCGAGCTTTAGAGCAAATAGGATTCTTTAGCGAGACAATTCTTCCCGAACAACGCCAAGCGATTCTAAATCTAGTGAAGATGGCCTGTGAGCCGATGTTAGTTGACGAAGAGTACGACTTCAAAGCCAGTGGATTGGCACAAAGGCTTCGTGAAGCAGGCACCATTTTGAGCATGGAACAAGAGTATTGGCATACGCCGCCCGCCGATGCGCTGTTCCTGCACCGAAAAATTGGTGGCATGTATCTATTAGCGGCTCGCCTTGGTGCAAAAGTGAATATCAGTCGCTTGGTCGCTCCATATCTTATCTCAGAGAGCAAAAGCACAACTAAAAGCGCGAGTTAATGAGACAGTAAATAATACGCAAAGTGATCATTTCATCGTGCTCAAGAGTAATAACCATTACGCCAACTAAAATGAGCCAACCCTATGAAATGTTCACTACTTTGCTCAACCGCACTGATTACAAGCCTCACGAGTTCCATCGCCTTTGCAGCGAGCTGTCCCGAAATACTTAATGGCAAACAGCGCTTGTTAAACTCAACCGAAGAAATCGCCTTGTGCGATGAGTTTCAAGGCAAAACTCTATTGGTGGTAAATACAGCGAGCCAATGTGGCTTCACTCCGCAGTTTGAGCAACTCGAGCAACTTCATCAAACCTACAAAGACCAAGGCTTCACGGTTATCGGTTTCCCAAGTAATGATTTTCGCCAAGACAAGGGAAGCGAAGAGAAGACGGCAAAGGTTTGTTACCTAGACTATGGCGTGACCTTCCCAATGATGGCGCGAGCTTCACTGTCTGGTAGCAACGCCAACCCCGTGTTTACAGAGATACAACAGCAAGCGGGCGTAACGCCTAAATGGAACTTTTACAAATTCTTGATCAGTAAAGAAGGTAAAGTCGTCGCCACCTTCCCTAGCTCCACATCTCCAGTGAGTGCCACACTCAAAAACGCGATTGAGCAGCAGTTATGAAGGCGGATTACATGGCAACAACTCAAACCCGTAACACCATGGCCAAACTGGGGTACATGGGGTTAATTCCGTTTTTATTCGGTCTTCTCCTTTCGCTCACCGACAGCCAATTTATGGGGATAAGCGGTGAAACGCTGTTCATCACCTACAGCGTGGCAATTTTGAGTTTTCTTTCAGGGATCTTGTGGGCAAATGGCATCGAAAACTTTGAAAGCCAATCAAGTAACAAAGCACTGCTAATAAGCAACGCGATTGTGCTCATCGCTTGGCTGGCAGTATTGCTTGGCGAACAAAAAGAGCTAGTGACAACTCTGATTCTCATCTTTGGTTATATTGCGGTTTGGCGAGCTGAAAGGACGATGAGAGAAGAGAACCAGAGCCAAGGTCCTGATGGCTACTTTGATATGAGGACTCGGCTGACCTCTAGTGTCGTGTTAATGCACGGTATCGTGATGCTAACCTAGAGCTACGAGATTGTCTTTGAAGTGTGAGCCTTTGATTTAGTTAAGCGCCTTTGTTAAAAACCGTTAGCAACAATCTAGATGATGAGCTTCATCACTAACCTCGGCTCATCATCACCAAAGTAGTTGTCTTCTTGCTTGATGGTAACGAACCCCATCGATGCGTAAAGCGCACGAGCCGATGTGTTATTTGGGTCTACAGTGAGCAAAAGCCTAGCATCTCGAGGCAACTGCTCAACCGCCTGTTGCATCAGTTTCCGGCCAACTCCCATGCCACGATAATTCTGGTCTACAGCCAATGATAGGACCCAAAACTCATTCTGCTTGTCTGTGGTTGTCGTTAAGGCATAGCCAGCAATCTTTGAGTCTTGCTTAGCAACCAATAAACCTTTTCCCCAGCAATCAAAGGCCTGACGAAAGAAAAACAGCGGATAGGCGTGAGCGCCAAACAAAGCATGTTCAAGCTGGTAGATATCAGCCAGTTCTTGTTTTTCCGCACAAACAACATTCATAGATAGACCTCATTTAAACCGAACCTCAAGTTTAAACATGCAAACTCAAAGGTGCTATTAATAATATATCAACAGCCTAAAGGCTTACGAACTACCTTAACGAAGATGCCACTTAACTAACGCCTGAGGAGTAGATTAGGTTACTTATGTTTTACTGTCGAATAACCAACAAATTTGCGCCAGATAACGCAAGAAAAACCGAGCACGCTTTGTTGAAACGTTTTGCCATTTGTGGCTTAGAGAACCAGTTTCTGAGGTATAAGCCAAATACCGCGTAGATCGATATCGCGAGCATTTCTAACACTAGAAAGGTGCTACCTAAAACAAAGAATTGAGTATTTACGTTCGCTGAAACATCGACAAATTGAGGAAGGAATGCAGTGAAAATGAGTATCGCTTTTGGATTGCCAGCAGCGAGTGCAAATTCTTGTTTAAACAGACCAAACCAATTCTTATTTCGTTCGATATCCACGACCGGACTGGCGTGTGAGCGCCATAGGTTGAACGCGATCCACAACAGATACATCGCGCCAAATAGTTTGATCAGGAAAAACAGCGTTTCAGAAGTATAAAGCACAACCGCTAAGCCAGATGCAGCCAAAGCAATCATGCCAGAAAAAGCGAGGATTCTTCCTAGGCCTGCGACAAAGGCGGCCTGAAATCCGTAACAACGGGCGTTGTTCATTGATAACAAATTGTTTGGGCCCGGAGTCATGTTGAGCGCAAAACAAGCGGGGATAAACAGCAGTAACTTCCAGATTTCCATTGGTGCTTCCTAATTGCCAAATGCCGTGATTATAAAATCCTTAAACAAGGTCTTATCGTTTATAACAGCATTTCATATCTTTTGTAACTGCATAAAAAACAAGCACCAAATCTATACAGTAAATTTTCAATCAGTTCTCAAAAAACTGTTCGTACTCGGGTGTCGCTAGATTTTCGGCGACACCAATCTCACCGACGAAATAGATAGCGCTCGCAATTGTATCTATCGTTGGGTTTGATTCTCGCTCTGGGAAGTCGCCAACAGCAGGAACAGATTTTGGCGCAGACACCGAACTACAAACAAGGCTATTACATACCCTGTTTTGATTTTCTAAGGAGATAGCTTCAGGAACGTCAAAGTGCTGAGTGAGTACGTCGTGGTTAGACAATTCAGACGAAGCGTACGATAAGGTTGAGAATAGAGCTGAGAGCACAATCCACTTGTTCATGTATCTTTCCATTGATGGCATTCATTGAATTTATAAATACTATCGAATCTCACACATTATGAACAGTGTTTTATTTTAATTTGCGTGAGACTGCTTACCCAGCATCAACTTGTCGAGCAGAGCTTGCGGGACAACGATCACTGAGTATTTAACAAAGGCCACCAGCGCGATTACACCAACAGCCGATCCAAGAATAAAGTCATGGACATCAACCAACACCAATCCCAGAAGTTGATCACTCGCTATCGCTACTAATGCGATGCTAACTGCGGTTACCCACTTGCTGTGTTCATAAGGTAATTGTTCCATCGCTTGGCTTACAACATACAGAAGCATGAGCCGCACAACATAAGTTGCACAAAGAACCGCGACAACACCCCACACGCCATAAATAGGCGTCACTGTGAAATAACCAATGGCCGCCAAGACCGCACACCCGCCTTGTATCCACATTTGCGATTGGCTTGAGTGACCGCTGAAACAGCCAAGGTTAAGGTAATCCCCAGCGTTCTTAATCACACCAATCGCCAAGAGTGCCACGACAATCGTGCCTGCATATTGATAACTGCTTGGCAAAATCAAAGTAATAAAACCAGGTACAGTAAGGATCATCAAACAACCGAATACAATGGCCAGATTAACACCGACTAACGCCCTATCGGCACACATCTTACTGCCACCCGGCTGTTGAAGCATCGCCACACGGTTTGGAAACCACCAAAGCGCGTAAGGCTGCAACAACAGACCAAGAATCAACGCGAACTTTCCGCTAACCGCATAAATCGCGAGTTCTTCGACACCGACGAAGCTTGCCATTACCCAGCGGTCGAGCCCCATGATCATATACATTGATGCACCGCCAACCAGAACGGGCAGTCCGAATTTTAAGATCTTCGCCGAGTATTTGAAGCAACCAAAAGATCCCATCTCTTGCCATTGATAACGCACTAAACAAACCATTAGCAACACACTGGATACCGCAGCTGAAATCAACACGCCATCTATACCGTATCCAGCCTCAAGCAAAACAAAAGTCATGATGGCTTGAACACCGGCTTTCAACACATTGAGCATGCAAAAACGTTTCGCCATCGCGTTCATACGCATCAGCGTTAGCGGGATAGAAATCGCCCCATCGAGCATGGTAGGAATAAGCAGAAGCAGTATCTGGTAAGGCTGGAATTCAACTGGCAACATTAAGATTAACAACGGCATACTGAGGGCAATCAAGGCGCCCCCAAGCACGCACACCAGCACGCTCAATGTGAAGCAGTTCGAGACGAGCTTTTGCTTTTCATCACCTTCGGCGACACCCACATAACGATACATGGCATCGACAATACCGAAGCTGAACAATATCGTCCCAATGTCTGCCAGCAAGACAATGGCTTCTAAGGAACCATACTCTGCCAACGTCATATTGTGCGTAATGTACGGGATCATCACCAATGAAATCCCTTTCATCATTAATATACCGATGGCGTAGTAAGCCGACTGCTTTAAAGAACCCATAGTCGTCACCTTTTCCTTACCAAGCTGGCTTTAGGAAACTTTTACAGTCTCCAATTAGGTGTCGCAATGTGCGTTTTTGAGGTGACATGACCAAAGAACGGAAACTGTAGGCAATAGCCTGTCTATTCTGTTGTAAACCTCGATAATAGTCAGCATAACCTTCCAGTATTCTCGCCTTTGCGATTTTGAAGCTAGAAGTGGGTAGATTCCATCGTTGACTGTCATTTTGGTAATGTTGAAGAATAGTCTCTATAGACTGCAAATTTCTCAATTTAAGACTTTCAGTTTGGGTAACAGAGCTCGCTCTCATCAAGTAGCCAACCTGCACCGAGTTCAACACACCGATCTGATGGTTTTCACTCATTCGAAGCCACAGTTCCCAATCTTCCCCATACTTGATGTCAGCATTGAAACTGTCTGTTTGAGAAAACACATCCGCTTTCACCATGACCGTTGATGTTCCAATCACGTTATTTTCTATGATGAACTCCAACGGGTTCTCGATATTGATAAACAGCTCATCTTGATCTTGAAACTGCGACCAGTAACTAAAGCAGTCGACTATTACTTGGTAATCTTCAGTAAGATGCTCGTAGTTAGTAAAGCTCATCGCGAGATCAGGGTAACGTTGATGAAATTCGAGTTGGCGCTCAATTTTTTCAGGAAACCAGAAATCGTCTGCGTCTAAAAAAGCGATGTATTCACCGGTCGCCTTTTCAATCCCTAGGTTTCTCGCTTGAGGCGCACCAACACCCAATGTGGACAACGTAATAATGCGTTCATCGTCTATAGAAGCAAGATACGTCGACGTTCCATCGTTACTGTTATCGTCAATGACAATCAGCTCAACATCTTGATGAGTCTGCTTTAGTACACTACCAATCGCTTTCGGCAGGTAATCCAAACAATTGTAGGTAGGAATAACAACACTTACTTTAGCCATAATGACGCCCTCAGATTTATACGTTATATGGCTGACGTTGCATGTTCTATGCCGAGAGTGTCTTACTACAAAATCACCTCTATATCAGTCACCTACGCGTCCATTCTCAAAATGACGACCAAACACAGATGTTCAAAAAAACTGCAACTCCAATTTGATTATCAATTTGAGAAAACGAGCCACCTCTTAAGGGGTAACCTTCGAAAAGCAATCAGAAAGCCCTCCAAAGCTACGATTCGATCTTGGTTCGTATCTTGCTTTATTGGTTATTACCTTGGCTTGATAGCTTTAGTCATATGGATTTGAGGAGTAAGGAATGAAGAAAGTAGCATTTGTGGCGCCAACCTACCCAGTACTCAGTGAGACCTTCATTCAAACAGAAGTCGACTCTGTGAAAGCGTGTGGGCACGATGTTTGTGTAATGACGTTCAAAATTGAAAACAGTGAAAAACAGTTCGACTACGACATTGTCGAAATAGGTAAAAATGTTCGGAAGGGTAAAGTCGCCAGCATTAACTGGATAGGTTTCATCAAGGCTGTCTCATTTATTTCTAAGCAAACCAGCATGCCGAAAAAGTCACTGTTCGCTTATGGGTTTAAATTAGCGCTGCAACTCGCGGAAAACGACGTCGAACACGTACATGCGCATTTCTGTCAGCACACCACAGCTCACGCCATCGTCGCGGCAAAGCTGCTGAATATCACCTGTTCGTTCGTTGCTCATGGTCATGATGTTTACGAGTTCGCTTATGACATTGAACATAAAATCTCATCGAGTGATTTTGTGGTTGCAGTGTGTAAAGACATGCTTGCTGACTTCAATACCATGGCGAAAGGAAACATTAAGCTCCTGCATTGCGGAGTTAATACCAAACAGTTCCAACTCAACCCAAAAACCGAAACGAAGCAACTTCGCTTTATTTTCCTTGGCCGATTAGTGGAGCAAAAAGGTATCCACCATCTTATTGATGCATTGGCGCCGATTGCCGAACCTCTCGACATTCATCTCGATATCATCGGTACTGGCGATTTAGAGCAACAATTAAAGTTACAGGTCAAAGAAAATGGGCTCACTCGAAACGTGACCTTTCTTGGCGCTAAGCCTCATGAATGGGTGAAAGAGAAACTATCGAATTATGACAGCCTAATCGCGCCCTTCTGTTTTTCCGAAACCGGATGTGTGGATACAGGGCCTCTGGTTTTAAAAGAAGCGATGGCTGTGGGAACGCCAGTCATTACCACCAACATCATGGGATGCAAAGAGATCGTCTCACCAGAGACAGGTTTTGTGGTTAGCGAAAAAAACGTGGAAGAATTAAGAGAAGCGATTGAGCGTTTCGCGCAGCTGAGCAGTAACGATAAAACATCGATGAGTTTAAAGGCACGTGAGAGAGTGAAAGACAGTTTTAATTCGATCAAACAAGCTCAGCAATTATCTCGTTGGATAGAGAACCCTGCTCAATAAGGATGAACTCAGGCAGTAAGCATCGCAAGGGCTGCTGCGTCTCACAAGAACGACTATGCACCATAAGAAAACGGAGCACCACAAAAACAAAAGAGCGCTACATCAATTTGAAATGTAACGCTCAACTTAGCACTGCCCAATGATCGCGACTTATGCTTTCAGTAGCTTTTCATTAAGAAGCCTAACTAGCCTGCTCGCAGTGCCAAAATAGACTCAATATCGTCGATGTCACGATATTGAGCGAGTTGTTGCTCTTTCGATGAAATAGCCACAATCGACATTCTATCGGCCAATTCGTTACCTTCAATACCAACGTGTCCGTTCACATGGTAGATGGTAATTTTTGAAGCCAGCTCTTGGTAGAGCGCATACGCCGGCTTAATAATATCGAGGTTTTTGATCTCGCCGCCCGACTTAGTCCAGCCCTTTTTCTCCCAACCCGTTGCCCACTTAGTAATACAATCTATCGAGTACTTAGAGTCACAATAGATCGCTACAGACAGACCCGCGTTTAGCTTCTCTTTTGCGAGCAAAAACGCCTGTTTAAGGCCATGCAACTCAGCGGTATTATTGGTACCAACAGGTTGATACAAGCCATACCACAATTCGGTTAATTGGTTGTTTTGGTATACCGCTAACCCCGTCCCTGCTTCACCAGGGTTTGGTTCACACGCACCATCGGTAAAGATCTTGATATCAAAAGGCATATCTGTGATTTGCTGCTCCGAAAGAGGCGGCACCTTAGCTTTCGTCGACTTACCCGCAGAGCTTGGCTTTGTCGCTGTAGAACCTGACGCAGACGACGTTTTACCACCGAAAGCAGACTCAGCCTCGCCTAGTGTTGGAAACGATTTATATCTCGCACCAGCAAAGCCATCGACTTGCGCTTTACACTCGTTCCAAGTGGTAAAAATACCCGGTGTGCGACCTTTCCAAACCACATAATATTTCTTAGCCAAACTAACTCCTTACCAAAACCTAAATACACAAACAGTGAATCAGTACATTAGATGCCACCACGCTATACGTTGCAAGGTCAATCAGTTAAAAAGGTAATCAACCGCGACAAGGTTATAGAACAAAAACACCGCCATGCTAACGCCGATCGTTAGTAGCACATTGCCTGTTTTCCAAATCAACAGACCTGTGACCACCGCGCCTATCAAGTATGGGTTTTCGAGGCTTGGCCAAAATGTTTGTTCAGGAGCAAATACAATTGGCCCCCAAATCGCAGTCAGCACCGCGGGGCTTGAATAGCGTAATAGGCGCCTTGCGGTTTGATTGAGTCGAAGCGGGATTGCAGGCTCAAGAAACAGATACCGACTAAAGAAAACAATCGCAGTCATGAGTAATATCGTTAACCAAATCATCTCTATTTCCCCTCCACGATTGTCTTGTTACCGTTGTTTCGCTCTTGGAACGATTCACTGAAAAAGCCCGCTAACATACCGGCGATCGCTGCAATCATTAGCCCGCCCTCAATATTGTTAACCGACATGGCAACCGAAGTGACCAGTGAAACCATCACACACACCACGACGGGTAGAGTTCGGATTAATGGGAAAACCAAAGCGATAAAGGTTGCTGCGACCGCGAAGTCGAGCCCAATCTCGTTAAGTGATGGAATTTGGCTTCCCGCGACAATGCCAACAAAGCTCGCGATATTCCAAACAAGATAAAAACCGCCGCCTACACCCGCAGCATACCAGCGATTAAATTCTTGCTGAGACTTCCCGCTACAAATCGCGAACAGCTCATCGGTGAGCCAAAATCCGAGTAATAGACGCCAACGCGCAGGAAGATGGCTGATTTTGTCACGCATCGATACGCTATACAGAAAGTGTCTTGAGGTGATGAACAGTGTGGTCAACAACATAGTGCCTAAACCAATACCCGCTTTGAACATACCCGCAGCGACAAGTTGCGCTGAGCCAGCAAACAAAATAGCCGACATCGCTTGCGCTTGAAGTTGATTCAATCCGGCATCTATCGCATATGAACCGGCTAGAATTCCCCAAGGGATCACCGCAATGCTCAAGGGCATTCCCGCTAAAACGCCCTTCCATAACTGTGTTCGTCTATCCATTCTTTCACTATCCATATAGTTCTTTTCTCTTTTCACATTAGCTATTCAATGTAAGAGGAGTTGAGTCGGTTCGATTGTACAAACTTGCTCGATTTCGCGAACGAATTAGAGCATTTTAATGTATTGCCCCGGCGTGTAGCCATTGGCCTTTTTGAAGTGTCGATGAAAATGGCTTTGATCATGAAAGCCACACTCTTGCGCGGTATCTGAAATGGTATGTCCTTGTTTCAATAACTTACGCGAAAGCCTTAACCGAGATTGGATTTGATACGCATGTGGCGGAAGACCAAACTCTTTTTGAAAAGAACGCACTAAGTGAAACGGGCTCAATGCCGCCAGTTTAGAGAGTTCTTCTAGAGACACATCGGCTTGTGGAAAGTCATCTAAGAACTCTTTCACTAAGACAAGCTGGCGCTGAGTTTTCCCATCGAGTTGAGGGTTAAGCGGCGATTTTCCGTGTCGGCTAATCAGTTTAACCAACATTCCGTACATCAAGGTTTCTCTTAACAAGCGATTGTCAGATTCATCAATCGTGTTAAAGACTAATCTCAATTGATTAGCGAGTTCAGGGTCTTCAACAACCGCTCTTGGGAAGTAAGGCGCGCCGTAGTTCGGTAGGTTAAGCTCTTGAGTGATCTTGGCAAGTTGCTCTGGGAGTGGATACATGGCTCGATATGCCCAACCACCTTCAGTGGCAGAGTGACCGCTATGAACTTCGTCGGCATTGACCAGAATGATCGCATCTTGTGGTGCTATATGATGCCCGCCCGTTCGATAGAAACGCTGAGCGCCCTGCTCGATGACTCCCAGCGTATAGCCCTCGTGGCTGTGGCGCGAGAAGTTCTGCTTTTCGTATTCAGCATTAAGAATTTCAAGGCCGCCGAGCTCTTCGGTTATCTTATATTCGGCCTTTTCTTTAGAGCGTTTATTGTTCTCCATAACAATTCCTAAGCCTGTTAATTATCGAGCGACTTATCAGTCTACTCTATAGTCTCTTTCAGCTTTTGTACAAAATTGCGCTTTTGTTTGTTAATACCGTTTTTGTCGTTGGCTTAATAACGTTTTCTAACTGGGAGGAAAGTCTTGGTCTATAACTAGGGCGTGTTGATCTTTGCTGTACATTTCGTGTTCAACAATACATCGGTA
>NZ_JBFSRM010000035.1:0-36699 GCF_041465805.1 Vibrio sp. 10N.239.311.G01 | reverse complement strand
CGGCCTGTCACGCCGGGGGTCGCGGGTTCGAGTCCCGTCCACTCCGCCACTTATTCGATAACCTCGCCTAGTGCGAGGTTTTTTCGAATCTGAAGTAATGAAAGTTTTAGGGGTGTAGCTCCAATTGGCAGAGCAGCGGATTCCAAATCCGCGTGTTGGGAGTTCGAATCTCTCCCCCCCTGCCATATTTAAAGCTCCAGCAGAAATGCTGGAGCTTTTTTGTATCTGTCACTTTTTCAAAGTGACGTTGAGGACCGGAGTGTCAGCCAAGTCGACTATATTGATCCCCATCGAAGCAGAAATCCTAGAGTCTTTTTGATTTATATTTGTTCGATTTTTAATTGATAATTACCTACCTTGAATAGAATATTGTCTTAGAAATGTAAGTGCTTACTTATCTCAGTCTCTTTTATAAGCAATTAACAACACAATCCACACTTCTTTATGAGAATTATTCTCAATATTTTGTTACATTTTGGTCGTTATTACTAAAAGGCAACAAATATGGATATTTCCCGTCGTAAGTTTATTCAATCATCTCTCGCTATATCTGCATTAACAGTACTACCCGCTTGTTCAATGAAGCGGTCTGCTGATGAGCAAGGAAAGTATGTTTATGACTTAACTGCTGAACCTTCAACGGCTGAGTTAGTAGCGGGATTTGATACCAATGTCTTAGCCTTTAATGGACAGATCCCAGCTCCGACGATTCGATGTCGACAGGGTGAAAAGGTCACAATTCGTTTTACGAATAAGCTATCAGAGCCGACGACTATCCATTGGCATGGCTTAAGAATTCCTATCGAAATGGACGGTGTTCCCTTCTTAAGTCAGCCACCGATCATGCCAGGTGAAACATTCATTTATGAGTTTACGCCGCCAGATGCTGGCACATTTTGGTATCACCCACATATGAATAGCGTTAAACAGCTTGGTAAGGGCTTAGTTGGCCTTATTATCGTAGAAGAGAGTAATCCAATACGGTTCGATGAAGAACACGCATTGATGCTTAAACATTGGCATATCGATAAGCAAGGTCAATGGAAAGACTTAATGATTCCAAGACTCAGTGCTCGTATGGGCACTCCAGGAGAGTGGAGTAGCGTTAATGGTGTTCATGAACCTGTATACCAATTAAAGCAGCACGCAACGACTCGACTGCGTATCGCGAATGTCGATAATACGATCACTTATCCTATTGCTATCGAAGGGGCTGAGGCATGGGTGATTGCCATCGATGGTAACCCTGTAAAAACGCCTTACAAACTGACTCAACATAAAATCGGTCCAGGGATGCGTGTTGATATCGGACTGATCGCTCCTAAAGCTGGTGAGCGAGTTAACGTTCTCCATATGAAGGGGCGTTTCCCATTTTCTTTGTGTGAATTTGAAGTCGTAGATTCAGCATTTGCTCAAGGACGTTCGTTACCATTACTACCATTGAATCCAGTGCCCAACCTAGATCTTGCTAATGCTGAAGAGATCGACTTTTTATTTGAATGGGAAGGGGCTGTTTCTCCAGTATCCAAAGATGGAAAATCGATGCCTAAGTTTTGGCTAACAAATAAAAGAGCATGGGAAGGAATGAGCAAAGACAATATTCCTGAACCATTGGCGACTTTAGAGTTGGGTAAGACTTACATATTCGATCTTAAGAACGTCACTCAATATCATCACCCGATTCATATTCATGGTCATACATTTACTGTATTGGAACTTGATGGTAAAAAAATTGAAGAGCCTTTCCATACCGATACAGTGTTACTTGGAAAAAATGGCCGAGCTAAAGCTGCATTTGTTGCAGACAACCCCGGACGCTGGATGTACCACTGTCATGTAATTGAGCACATGAAAACAGGATTGATGGGATATATTGAAGTTAAGTGACACCTGTAACGTTTAATATTTGCGCATGCATTCTTAGTTTCTACCCTCGCTTTTATCGGCGTTAAAGCTAGAATATAGGGATTATTGTTTGGGAGGATTCATGGGTCAGTTATCTATTCTAGGTTTTATCGCCATCGGTGGCGCGTTTGGTGCTTGTTCACGTTACTTGATTTCAGAGTTATGCGTTGTGATGTTAGGGCGTGGTTTTCCTTACGGTACGCTGACTGTTAACGTAATTGGCTCTTTGATTATGGGATTGCTCATCGCCGCGTTTGAAAATGAGATGGTTGCGACGGAGCCGTGGAGACAAATTATCGGTCTTGGTTTCCTTGGAGCCCTGACGACATTTTCTACGTTTTCGATGGATAACGTGCTTCTTATGCAGCAGGGTGCGTTCTTCAAGATGGGGCTCAATGTACTGCTCAATGTGGTTCTCAGTATTTCAGCCGCATGGATCGGCTTCCAACTTCTGATAAAGTCTTAAAACTTTCTTACGATTTGTTAACAACTCGGCTTGGTTTATCCAAGCCGTTTTTATATACTCGATCGTACTTGTCGGAGTGCCATATGGCTGAGACCGTTAACTCGGGATCCGTTGAACCTGATCAGGCTAATACCTGCGAAGGGAACAAGAGTAGATATCTAACTAGAATCCTTCTAGAGATCTATCTCCAGATCACAACTGCATTTTCTTGCTGTGATCCCTCTTGTAGCATCTTATCCGTCAAGCATTTTTATCCCTATAAATAATGGCTAAAAGCCAAGGAAAAATGCTATGTCGAGTCGTAAACAAGCAAGACTGGAAGCGAAGAATTTCATTGATTCTTTATCTGTACAACCTTATCCAAACTCAAAAAAAGCTTACATCCAAGGATCTCGAGAGGACATTCAAGTCCCTGTCCGAGAAATATCACTCGCTGATAGCCTTGTTGGTGGTACCAAAAAAGAGCTTGTATTCGAACCTAATGTACCCATTCAAGTTTACGATACCTCAGGTGTTTACACAGACCCTACACATCAAATAGACCTGTATAGCGGTCTTCCTAAGTTGCGAGAGCAATGGATTGAAGAGCGTGGTGATACGGAACTGTTAGACGACGTAAGCTCTGTTTACACCAAAGAACGTTTAGAAGATGAAACTCTAGACGACCTTCGCTACGGCAACCTGCCTAGAATTCGTCGCGCAACAGACAACCAATGTGTTACTCAGCTGCACTATGCTCGTCAGGGTATTATCACACCTGAAATGGAGTACATTGCCATACGTGAGAACATGGGACGTCAGAAGTTCGCTGATGAGCAGCTTAACCATCAACACCCTGGCCATAATTTTGGCGCAAACCTACCGAAAGAGATCACTCCTGAGTTCGTGCGTAAAGAGGTTGCTGAAGGTCGAGCTATTATCCCTTCAAACATTAACCACCCAGAATCAGAACCGATGATTATTGGTCGAAACTTCTTAGTGAAAGTGAACGCTAATATCGGTAACTCTTCAGTAAGCTCTTCGATTGAAGAAGAAGTTGAGAAGCTAGTATGGTCGACTCGCTGGGGTGGCGATACCGTGATGGACCTTTCTACTGGTCGTAATATTCACGAGACTCGCGAATGGATCCTACGTAATAGCCCAGTACCAATTGGCACGGTTCCTATGTATCAAGCGCTTGAAAAAGTGAATGGCGTTGCGGAAGACCTTAACTGGGAAGTGATGCGCGATACCTTGATTGAACAAGCAGAGCAGGGTGTTGATTACTTTACTATCCACGCAGGCTTATTGCTTCGCTACGTTCCTATGACCGCTAAACGTGTGACTGGTATTGTCTCTCGTGGCGGCTCCATCATCGCGAAATGGTGTCTTGCTCATCACCAAGAAAGTTTCCTTTATACCCACTTCCGTGAGATCTGTGAGATCTGTGCGAAGTACGATGTTGCTCTGTCATTAGGTGACGGTTTACGCCCGGGCTCAATTGCAGATGCTAATGATGAGGCTCAATTCTCGGAGTTACGTACTCTAGGTGAGTTGACTAAAGTGGCTTGGGAATATGACGTTCAGGTGATCATTGAAGGCCCTGGACATGTACCAATGCACCTGATTAAAGAGAATATGGACGAGCAGTTAGAGCACTGTCATGAAGCGCCTTTCTATACTTTAGGCCCATTGACGACAGATATTGCCCCTGGTTACGACCATATTACCTCTGGTATTGGCGCGGCCATGATTGGTTGGTACGGCTGTGCGATGCTGTGTTATGTCACCCCTAAAGAGCACCTAGGCTTACCAAATAAAGAAGATGTGAAGACTGGCTTGATTACTTACAAGCTAGCAGCACACGCAGCGGACCTTGCGAAAGGGCACCCAGGCGCACAAATCCGAGATAATGCATTATCTAAAGCACGTTTTGAATTCCGTTGGGAAGACCAATTTAATCTAGCTTTAGACCCTGAAACAGCCCGTTCTTTCCACGATGAAACCCTGCCACAAGAATCGGGCAAGGTTGCTCACTTCTGCTCTATGTGTGGACCTAAATTCTGTTCAATGAAGATCTCTCAAGAAGTTCGAGAGTACGCGAAAGACACTGAACAAGTGGCTGCTGATCAGGCTATCGAGATTAAGATGCTTGATAATCCGTTGGAAGGGATGCGTCAGAAATCACAAGAGTTCCGTGATACTGGCTCTGAACTTTATCACCCAGCAGTAGGCGCAAAAGAAGCTCAATCAGAGGAATAATGACAGTGAAGATTCTTATCCCATCTCAAAATATTGAGCTAACGGGAGAGGTGCAAAGCTGTCTATTGGTTGCTAAGCGACAAGGCTTGGCAACCGATGCAGTTGAGTTGGGTGTAAGCCCAACTCAATGCTTCTCTATCGTTGATGCTCAGCAAGCGTTATCTATTGGTTTTGCTCATGATGTTGATTCATTGGCGGAGTGTCGCTCAAGTGAGCTTGATCATATCGTTTATTACAGTCATTCAGTGGCGCTAGCTGGTGTCCGCGATGCCTTGGCACAAACTCCGAATACCATCTATATCGGTGTCTTAGATGACTCAGCTGCATTGGATATCTGGTCACAGCTAGATTCTAATCGTGCTATCAAGAGTGAAACTCCAGCTCATCAGGAGTTAGATAGTCGTGGCCACTTTGCTTGGTTACTTACTTTGTTGGCGTTGGAATTCCCATTAGAAGATGCACTGGTTTTAGCTCGCGCAGCATCTAGTGTTTCACGTGGAACATGGCCAGCAAACTATCAAAACTTTCCTATTCCCGTTCTCGAAGATGAGCGACTGGATATTAGTGTTGGTTGGGCGCACCAAGGAACATCACTGTCGTTCCCGGAATTGAGTAAGAGTAGCCTAGGACTATACCCAGTGGTTGATGATGTTGAGTGGATCGAAAGGCTGCTCAAGCTTGGAATTAACACAGTTCAACTGCGTATTAAGAACCCACAGCAAGCAGATTTAGAACAACAAATCGCGCGATCTATCGAACTCGGTAGAGAGCACAACGCTCAGGTTTTTATCAATGACTATTGGCAATTGGCACTTAAGCATGATGCTTTTGGTGTTCATTTGGGGCAAGAGGACATCGAAGAATCCAACCTATCTCAACTGAGCCAAGCTGGTATTAAGATCGGTCTATCGACTCATGGTTATTACGAGTTGCTACGCATTGTGCAAATCAACCCAAGCTATATTGCGCTGGGGCATATATTCCCAACCACCACTAAGCAGATGCCATCGAAGCCTCAAGGACTTGTGCGTTTATCTCTCTATCAGCAGCTGATTGATACTATCCCATACACAGAAGAACTCACCGGTTATCCGACAGTTGCGATTGGTGGAATTGACCAGTCGACGGCCGCACAGGTGTGGAGTTGTGGGGTATCGAGCCTTGCTGTTGTACGTGCGATTACGTTAGCCGAAGACCCAAAACAAGTGATTGAGTTCTTCGAAGCATTAATGGCTGACCGTTCTTCAGGTGCTGCTAAAGAGGTAACTCAGGAGCTAAGTCATGCTGAATGATTTCGAATTCATTCGTTATCAACGACAACTCGCACTTCCTGAAGTGGGTGAGCAAGGGCAACGCAATCTATTAGATAGCCATGTATTGGTCATCGGTTGTGGTGGCTTAGGCAATGCTGCGGCTCTCTATCTTGCGGCTTCCGGTATCGGGAAAATCGTATTAGTTGATGATGATTGTGTGGATTCGTCTAACCTTCAACGACAAGTTGCGTTCAAGGAAAGCCAGTTAGGTTCGCCTAAGGTCGAAGCTCTGAAGCAAAAACTGACTGAGCTTAATGGTCGAAACCAAGTGAGAACCATCAATAGGCGAATGACTCAGAGCCAGCTTGAGCTTGAGGTGATGCTCGCTGATTTGGTGTTGGATTGTACTGACAACTTTGAGTCACGTCAGCAGGTTAACCAAGCATGTTATGGTAGCAAGACACCTTTGGTTTCTGGTTCCGCGATCGGATGGAAAGGTCAGTTTATTGTCTTTGATTATCAGATGCAGAAAGGGTGCTATCACTGTTTGTTCCCGTTCAGTCATCATCCACAAACGACACGTTGTAGCGATAGCGGCATCATCGGCCCAGTTGTTGGCACCATAGGCAACCTCCAAGCACTGGCAGCGATTCAACGTATTAGCACTGGCGAGTTCCAGGTTGCAACACATCAGCTCAAACTGTTTGATGGTCAGACGATGAACTGGCAAAACTTAAGTGTCACTCAAGATAGTGAATGCCCCGTTTGCTGCACATCTACAGTTAACTATTTAGAAGAAGAAACCCAATGAGCAACATAACGATCTCTATCAATGAGCAACCAGAACAGGTTGCACAATCGTCGTCTCTAGCGGATATCATCCAAGCGCTTTCACTACCCGATCTGGGTTGTGTCTTTGCTATCAATAATGCGGTTGTCCCGCGTAGTCAGTGGCAACAAAGGGTCGTCAATGAAGGCGATGCTATTTCTCTTTTCCAAGCTATTGCAGGAGGCTAACTATGTTAACTATCGCAGATAAAACATTTCAATCACGACTCTTTACTGGAACGGGCAAGTTCGCGAATAAACATTTAATGGCGAGTGCTATCGAAGCTTCCGGTTCTCAACTGGCAACCATGGCGTTGAAGAGAGTTGATATTCGCTCTGAGCAAGATGATATTTTACAGCCCATCATTGATGCTGGCGTGAACTTGTTACCAAATACCTCCGGGGCGAAGAACGCGAAGGATGCCATCTTTGCTGCGCATTTGGCTCGCGAAGCGCTAGGCACAAACTGGCTCAAACTGGAAATTCACCCTGATCCAAAGTACTTGATGCCAGACCCAATTGAGACATTAAAAGCGGCTGAGCAACTGGTTAAAGATGGCTTTGTTGTGTTGCCTTACTGTCATGCTGACCCAGTGTTGTGTAAACGATTGGAAGAGGTGGGTTGTGCTGCGGTTATGCCGCTAGGTGCGCCGATTGGGTCGAACAAAGGTATCGCTTCGGCAGACTTCTTAGAGATCATTATCGACCAAGCGAACGTCCCTGTGATTGTTGACGCTGGTATTGGTGCGCCATCTCATGCTACTCGTGCAATGGAAATGGGCGCGGATGCCGTGTTAGTTAATACTGCAATTGCGGCTTCTCAACAACCCGTTGATATGGCGATTGCTTTTAAACTGGCAGTTGAAGCTGGCCGTATGGCTTACCTTTCTGGTCTTGCTGGACAGGTGTCTCATGCGGTTGCTTCTAGTCCGCTAACTTCATTCCTAGACGAGTAGTGTCCTTATGACGTTTGTTGATCGATTTAAACAGCTCAACTGGGATGACATTGGTATGTCCATCTTCAGTAAAACGGCAGCGGATGTTGAGCGCGCTCTGAGTAAACCTAAACGCGACTTGGAAGACTTTAAGGCTCTTATCTCTCCGGCAGCAGAACCTTACTTAGAGCAGATGGCGCAACAATCGTTGGCACTCACACGCAAGCGATTCGGCAATACAATGTCGTTGTATATTCCATTGTACCTCTCAAACTTATGTGCGAATGCGTGCACGTATTGTGGTTTCTCAATGGAGAACCGCATTAAGCGTCGCACACTTACTTTAGATGAAATCGATGCTGAAAGTGCCGCTATCAAAAAGATGAAGTTTGATAGTGTATTGTTGGTGACTGGTGAACATGAAACCAAGGTCGGGATGAAGTACTTCCGTGAAGTGCTACCGAATATTAAGGCACAATTTAACTATCTTGCGATGGAAGTGCAGCCGCTTGATCAACATGACTACGCAGAGCTTAAAACTCTCGGCTTAGATGCGGTGATGGTTTACCAAGAAACGTATAGCCCAAGTACCTACGCGGAACACCACTTGCGTGGCAATAAAATGGATTTTGAATACCGGCTCGAAACGCCCGATCGTTTGGCAAAAGCGGGTATTGATAAGATAGGTATTGGCGCTTTGATTGGCTTGGAAGATTGGCGTACCGACTGTTTCTTCGTGGCCGCTCACTTAGACTATCTTGAGCGTACTTATTGGCAAACACGTTACTCGATTTCATTCCCACGTCTTCGTCCGTGTGAGGGTGGTTTGCAGCCTAAATCGATTATGAGTGATAAACAGTTGGTTCAACTTATCTGTGCGTATCGCTTATTAAACCCTGAGGTTGAATTGTCTCTCTCGACTCGTGAGTCTGCAGCTTTC
This sequence comes from Vibrio sp. 10N.239.311.G01, assembly GCF_041465805.1. Classification (NCBI taxonomy): domain Bacteria; kingdom Pseudomonadati; phylum Pseudomonadota; class Gammaproteobacteria; order Vibrionales; family Vibrionaceae; genus Vibrio; species Vibrio sp. 10N.239.311.G01. The sequence goes on along the minus strand of NZ_JBFSRM010000035.1, from coordinate 28,131 downwards.
CGCGACAATGTGTTGCCATTGGGAATCACCAGTATGTCGGCTGCGTCTAAAACCCAGCCTGGTGGTTATGCTTCTGATGAAGAAGAACTCGAGCAATTTGAAATAAGTGATGAGCGAAGTGCTGCCGATGTTGAGTCAATGATTCGTCAACGTGGTTTTGATCCTGTGTGGCGAGACTGGCACAGTGCTTACTCTGGTTAGCGAACACACAGATTTATGTTCCACGTGAAACATCGACGAAGTTAAATCGACAAATAAAAACGGCTACCCTAAGGTAGCCGTTTTTCATTTCATTAAGTTTGAATTAGCTAAGCATTAAGCATGAGCAAGTGGAGTGGTTGATTGGCGTAACCATTCCAATGTATCACCTTCAACTAATGGGCTAACATCGTTCCATACTTTCTGGTGGTAATCATTAAGCCATGCAAGTTCAGGTCGTGTCAGTAAATCGACGTTGATGTTGCGCTTATCGATAGGGCAACGTGTTAGCGACTCAAACGTTAGTACTGAGAAGTCACCTTGAGTTGGCAGCTCAACCACCAGTTCTAGGTTTTCGATACGGATACCAAATTCATCTGCACGGTAGTAACCCGGCTCGTTTGATAACACCATGCCTTCAACAAGAGGTACATCGATTAGCTTCTTAGAGATGCTTTGCGGACCTTCATGAACACTTAGGAAATGACCAACACCGTGACCAGTACCGTGGTCGTAGTCGAAGCCTTCTGCCCATAAGTGTTGGCGAGCTAGAATATCAAGTTGGAAACCACGAGTACCCTGTGGGAAACGTGCACGCGCGATACCGATGTGACCTTTAAGCGCTAACGTGAACTGCTGGATCATTTCGTCGCTTGGCTGGCCAATCGCGATAGTTCGAGTGATGTCGGTTGTACCATCTAGGTACTGACCGCCTGAATCGACTAGGTAAAGAGTATTCATCTCTAACTTACCTGGTTCAGGTTGGTTCTCGTGGTTGTAGTGACACATTGCTGCGTTACCGCCTGCAGCTGAAATAGTGTCAAAACTTAGGTCCATCAGTGTTGGGTCTTGTTCACGGAATGATTGTACTTTGTCAGCCAATACCGCTTCGTTGTGTAGGTTACCTTGCGCGACTTCGGCATCAATCCAAGATAGGAATTTCGCCATCGCAACACCATCACGAATGTGACACGCTTTCATGCCTGCAATCTCAGTTGCGTTCTTAGCGGCTTTTGGCATGAGACACGGGTCTGCTGCTTCAATGATGTGAGCGCCAGAGTTTTGTAGAACCAGCGTGTACCAAGCGTTACTGGTACCTGAATCGACAGACACATTGTTACCTTCTAGAGACTGAAGACGCGCTTCAAGCTCTGATGGGGGAGAAACTCGAATACCATTACCAACGTGCGCTTCAAAGCCTGCAGGGATACGAGCGGGGTCTAAGAAGAAATCGACACTTTCATCGGCGTGAATGATTGCATTAGATAACACAACCGGCAGACGAGATACGTCTAAACCACGAATGTTGAGTAACCAGCAGATTGAATCCAGCTCAGTAAGGATAGCGGCATCAGTGCCTTTGGCTTTTAGTAGGCTTGCAATTTCTTCACGCTTACTTTCACTTGATTGGCCAACGGCGTCGGTTGCCATGAGGCGAACATCAGATACAACAGGCTCAGGGCGATCAGACCAAAGCTCATCAATCGGGTTTGCCGCTAGTGTTGTGAGTTCTACTTTATCAGCTAGTTTAGCTTGTGCGCCTTTCAACCAAGCCGCCGTATGCATGCGTGGGTCGAATGCAACTTTACTGCCTTGTGCGAGTGAATTGATGATCCAATCTAAAGCCGGTTCTTCAATAAGATGGCGATACTCAAATAGCTCACCAGGTACTTGTTTACGAACCTGGACGGTATAGCGACCATCAACAAAAATAGCCGCGTTTTCGCGAGTGATAACAGCCGCACCTGCAGAGCCAGTGAAACCGGTTAGCCAGTGAAGTCGCTCGTTGTGAGCTGGAACGTATTCACCTAGGTACTCGTCTTCATGTGGAATGATAACAGCATCTAAGTGGTTTGCTTCAAGCCAAGCTCGAACCGCAGTAACGCGTTCCGCAGTGATATTGTGCATCTGTGTTTATCCTTATTGTTAGGGTCCTTGTTAACACTCACAGTCGATATAAATGCGAGGGGACTTATTAGGTCAATAAGCTAGCGCTTTTGTTCGTTTGCTGCAAACGCTGAACGCCATTTTTATCTGAGGTGCAGAGTTTTTTCTTTGATGATATCTCGCAACCAAGTTAAGGCTGGGTCGTTTTCTCTATCACGGTGCCAAAACAGGGTGTATGCCATTGGTGGAAATTCCATTGGCAGAGGCACAACCACTAAGTCGAGTTGCTTCGCGACAAGATGGGTGAAGTGGCTTGGTGCGGTAAATACAAAGTCGGTGTAGGTACACAGGCTTGCCGCACTGTTGAAGTCGGGCACAGAGATAGCAATATCACGTTGGTGACCAAGGTCAGCTAGTTTGTAATCGAGTAGCCAGCGATCGTTTCCATCACACCTTACTTGTACATGACGTTGTGCAAGGTAGGTTTCCAGATCCCATTGACCACTCAGAGCAGGGTGGTTACGTCTCAATACACACATCTGTGCATCTCGGTAGATCTCTTGTTCGCAAATATCATCTGGCGGCAACATGGTTAAACGCGCGTCGTTGATGTCGATGTCTTTACCCGTGAGTCCGATATCGAGTTCACCAAGCTGTAATTTCTTAAAGGTTTGCTCCGTCCAAGCGTGAGTGTTGATATTTACCTTCGGTGCTTGGCGAAAAATCGCGGGCAAGAAGTGAGGAAGAATCAACGGGTAGACACTTTCAACCGCTGCAATGTGAAAACTGTGGTCACTGTTGTTGGGAATGAATGTCTCCGGTTGGGTGAGCACATCAAGTTGATTGATCAGTGTTTCCAACCGTGGCTTAAGGAACACTGCTTTTGGTGTCGGGCGTAGGCCGTGTGCACTTCGCGTAAAAAGAGGGTCATTAAATTGTTCGCGAAGTTTGGCCAATGATTTACTCACCGCTGACTGGCTCAGGCACAATCGATGTGCAGTGCGTGTAACACTCAGCTCTTCCATTAGCACCTGCAAGCAAACTAGTAGATTGAGGTCGAGGCGCGATAGTTTCTCGATATTCATGTGAGTTTCCTTATTGGAATAATGCTAATGATTATATGCCATTTTTGTTCATATCTTTAGTTGGTTATTATGCACCTAAATTAACTCATCCGGAGAATCTTGTGCCTTCTAACGCGCTTCCAACCCCTAGTAAACTGCAGGTTGCTTTATTGGCAATGCTGGTTCTTTTTAGCCCTTTGGCTATTGATATCTACCTGCCAGCTCTGCCACAAATTTCGACAGCGTTTCACGTGGAACATGCACTAGCACAAGATACGATTACTTGGTTTTTATTTGCCATGGGTGTCGGCCAACTATTTGCCGGCCCTTTGGCGGATAAGCTAGGACGTCGAACCGTTGCATTGGGAGGTGTTAGTATCTATGCATTGAGTGCTTGCTTGGCGTGGGCAGCTCAATCGATTGATATGATGCTAATAGCTCGGCTGCTACAAGGCTTAGGAGCTTGTGCGACTTCTGTAGCTGCCTTTGCAACGGTTCGCGATCTATTTGGTCCAGAGAAGAGTGGCCGAATGATCAGCTACCTTAATGGTGCTATTTGCTTTATTCCTGCATTGGCACCGATTCTTGGCGCTTGGTTAACTCATCAATTTGGCTGGCGTTCGAACTTCAGCTTTATGGCGGGTTTTGCCGTCGTTGTCGGTACTATCTTATTCTTCCAAATGAAAGAATCGAACCCGGTGACGGAAAAGGTAGCGGTGTTCAAACTAGAGCGCTACTGGTCAGTATTAAAAACACCTTCATTCCTATTCCACGCAACTCTATGTTTGATGGCGATGGCAGTGATCCTCGCTTATGTAACCTCAGCACCGGTTGTGTTGATGGAGAACCTTGGCTTAACCATGAAAGAGTTTACTTTCTGGTTTGGTGTTAATGCGGCCATCAACATTGCAGCTGCGTTTACTGCACCTAAATTTATGGACCGTTTTGGTACCTATAAAGCACTGGTGGTTGGTATCTCGACGCTGGGCTTAGCGGGTGTGATTATGTTGGTGCTTGCTGAGCACGCTACTCCAATCGCGTTCATGCTACCGATCTTCTTATCGTCAGTTGGCTTTGCTTGGATTCTTGGTGCTGCGGCAGGTAAAGCTCTAGAACCTTTCGGTGACCGTGCGGGTACAGCTGCTGCGCTGCTTGGCTTGTTCCAAATGAGCGGTTCAGGGCTTCTTGTGGGTACCATGCAACGTCTTGATTTAACGTCGCAAGTGATGATTGCTCTGCAAATGTTCCTGATTGTTCCTGCGTTATTAGTGCTTGCGAGCAAAGCGGGTAAGTCTTGGCACACGACGTTTGCTAAGGCATAAGTTACAAGGGTGACAAAATATACAAATGGCGGTTTTCGAAACGTTAAAACATGGTATATTTGTCACTCATTGAAACGTTAGTCCCCAACGGAAAATACTGTAATGTCATTAACAACCTACGAAATGGCGCGCGTCTTAGAACAAATGGAAGATGCACCTGAAAAGGTCATGTTTGGTAAACTGCTTAAAGAGCTAGGCAACCAAAGTGAAGAGCGTATTCGCAGTGCGGCAAAACAAGTTCCAATCGATACTTTGCGAGATATCATTTACCAATTTCAGCGTGTGGTAGAGTCTCGTAAGGGTGAGCAGGTTCAGCTATTGGCAAAAGAACTTGCAGAGCAAGGCATCTCTGCTGAAGAGCTACAAGCTTTTCTAAATAAGTAAGCTTATCCCAGTTAAAAAAGAAACCACTCAATTGATTGGTTTCTTGCGTTTGGGCTGTAGCATTTAGCTTTAGCAGTTCAAAAGAGGTGAAAACTTATTTTAATTCCTGAACTGCGCTTTCAAAACTCTATCAAGTGAGAATGGTCCTGCGCCCCACACGACAACGATAAGAATCATTAACCCCCAAAGCTGATGATCGTAGAAGCCTTGATCCCACAATACAGGGTAAGACACGACAGCAATGATATTGAAAACGAACAACACCGCAGCCATAGGTCGTGTTAATAAACCGAGCGCTAAAAACATCGGTAGAATTAACTCAGCGGCAGTGCCCATGTAAGCAGCCAATTCCCAAGGTAGCAGTGGCACTTGGTATTCCAATTCAAACAAGTAAAGCGTGCTATCCCAAGTAGCTATCTTGGTGAGTCCAGAATTAAAGAATACCCACGCCACCCAAAGGCGACAAAATAGTAGAAGCACTGGAACAAAAAGTGCCTGTGATTTCTCAATCAAACTGTCGTATTGAGCCATCATGTTCGTGACTGTGTTGTTATCCATGTTATGCCTCCAATTCGGCATTGATTGAAAAACCTGAGATGACGTTTAGCGCCATAACAGTATTCAGATGTTGTAGTAATAAAGGATCGATTGCTGAGAGTGTTCGACCTGATTGCAATTCAGTGAGGAGTTGGTGGCTCTCTTCACTCAAACTATGGCTCTCAACCTGTGAATTCTCAGCTCGGATTAACACCCCAAATTCAGCTTGGTTGATGTCTAGCCCATCAAGTTGCTGCTGATAGATGGCGTGTTCAAGCGCGATAATCGTGTAACTAGAATGAATCAGTGTTATTGAATCTTTGAGATGAAAGACTAAAGCGCCTTGTTGCTCTTGTGGTACATCTGCAAGGCAAGAAAGAGGTCTCTGGTCGACATGTGCTTGTGACGAAAACCTTACCAAGCTATCTTTCTGCCATTCATACAAAGCCACTTCACCGAGATAAGGTGCAGCCTCAATAACGGCAGGAAAGGCTTGGATAGTCTGTTCAAAGTGTTCACCGTAACCACTGACATCACCAGAGGTCGATGGATAATGTAAGACATGTTGACGAGCCATCTGTTGGAAGCACTCTTCACCAACCAACATTTCAGTGAGTGGGTAGGTTGCTGCCAGAACTTCGCTCAAGCTGATCACAAAGTTATTACGGTAAATCTGGATGCGTTGTTCATCGGTAAAATGGTCGCTCACTATGTCGCAGTACTCACCATTGTTTTGATAGCGTAGGGCGTTAGCAAACTCCAATTGAACCTCTGCTAGGGAGTGGCTCATGAGGCGCGACTCCTTTGGTTGAACTTGTCGTGTTGATACAAGATATCACTGGCTTTGGTTGCTTCAGCCAATAAAACTTGTGGCTCTGGGATATCGAGATCCCACTCAATCAAGGTATGGCGCAAACCATGTTGTGCAACCCAGTCAGTGTAGAGTTTCCACACTTCGTCACAGACAGGTTTACTGTGTGTGTCTATCCAGATCTCACCTTGTTCAAGCTTCTTTTTGGTAAAACCTGCCAAGTGAATCTCTTCAACTTTGTCTGCTGGTATTCCGTTTAAGTACTCTTCACAACTAAAGCCATGATTAAAAGATGAGACGAAAATATTATTGAAATCGAGCAGTAGGCGACACTCAGTACGCTTTTGTACCTCAGCCAAAAACTCCCACTCAGGAATAGTAGAATGCTTGAAGGATAGGTAGCTCGATGGGTTCTCAATCAACATCGGGCGTTGCAAGCTGTCTTGAACCTCGATGACATTACGACAGAAGACTTCCAATGCTTCTTCTGTGTAAGGCAGCGGTAGCAAGTCATTGAAATAATGACCACTTGTCTGACTCCAACTGAGATGATCAGAAACCAAGAAGGGTTCGATATCATCAATGAGCTCTTTTAATTGCACAAGATGATGTTGATTGATGCGCTCAACAGAACCTAGCGACAACCCAACACCGTGACAACTGATGTTGTGTGCGTGACGAATTTCTCTGAGTTGTTGTCGTTGCGGTGATTGAGCTAAGAAGTAGTTCTCGCTGTGAACTTCTAACCAACTTACTAAGGCTGGATTTTGGCTAAAGAAGTCCAAGTGCGGTGTTCTAAGGCCAACCCCTGCGTAGGGGTGAAGAGTTTGAGTCACAACGATTCTCCTAACAAGAAGTGGAGGTGAGCTGAATGTCAGCTCACCATACTAAGCAGCTCAATTATGATGATTGAGTGTTACCACCTGATAATTTGCCACATAGCCCTTTAGGTACGACTACGAACGCATCGGATTGGTTGTCTTCTTTTGCTGTACCCGCACATGAGCTTGTTTTGGTTGCACAATCATTTTGGCCAGCTTTTGCCACGCCGTAGCATTTTTCTTTTGCTGCTGCTTCCGCAGGTGCTGATGTAAGAACTGCACCGCCGAACGCTAGTACACTTGTGATTGCAGCTGTAACAGCAAGATTAGAATTTTTCATAGTCATTCCCTCTAGGACTTAATAGTATTTTATATCGCAGGTTAATGGATTGTTAACTTGCTTACTAAAAAGGATAGGAAGAACTAGGAAATAATTTCACGACATTATAAGAAATATCAATATTAATGATGAGTTACCTTTTAAGTTGCTGATTTTACGATGTTAATTTTTGAATGTTTTTTCTTCTTATTATCCTAAACGCAGCCTAGTGTTTAGGTTATAATCAACTTTTATGTATAAATACCCAGTAGTGAGCATATTCAATGATAGATCCTTCGCTTTTACTCGATGGCCTAAACGACAAACAACGTGAGGCGGTCGCAGCACCTTTAGAAAACCTACTTATTCTGGCAGGTGCTGGCAGTGGTAAAACGCGAGTATTGGTGCATCGTATCGCTTGGTTACAAAGCGTAGAGCAAGCATCACCGTTCTCTATCATGTCGGTTACCTTCACCAACAAAGCGGCAGCAGAGATGCGTGGTCGTATTGAAGAGTTGATGATGGGTAGCTCGTCGGGCATGTGGAACGGCACCTTCCACGGTATCTGTCACCGCATCCTTCGTGCTCACTACCTAGATGCAAAACTGCCAGAAGACTTCCAGATCATTGATTCAGATGATCAGATTCGTTTGCTGCGTCGCTTAATCAAGGCGCAAAACCTTGATGAAAAGCAGTGGCCTGCCAAGCAAGCTTCTTGGTGGATCAATGGCAAGAAAGACGAAGGGCTGCGCCCAAGTCACATTGACGCCTACCATGATCCAATAACTCAAACGTGGTTAAAGATTTACTCTGCTTACCAAGAGGCATGTGATCGTGCTGGCTTGGTCGACTTTGCTGAAATCTTGTTGCGATCGCATGAGCTATTGCGCGATAAGAAACACATCCGCGAGCACTACCAAGCTCGCTTTAAGCACATTCTTGTCGACGAATTCCAAGATACCAACAACATCCAATACGCTTGGTTACGTATGATGGCGGGCCCGGATTGTCGCGTGATGATCGTGGGTGATGATGACCAATCTATCTATGGCTGGCGTGGCGCTAAAATTGAAAATATTCAGAAGTTCTTGGATGAATTCCCAGGTGCTTCAACGGTTCGACTCGAACAAAACTACCGTTCAACCAAAACCATTCTTCAGGCGTCGAACGAGCTTATCTCGAACAACACTGAGCGTATGGGTAAAGAGCTGTGGACTGATGGCAACGATGGCGAGCCAATCTCAGTTTACTCAGCTTATAACGAGTTAGATGAAGCGCGTTTCACGGTCAGCAAAATCAAAGAGTGGCAAGAGAAAGGCGGTGCGTTAGAAGATACCGCGATGCTTTATCGTAATAACGCCCAATCTCGTGTGCTTGAAGAAGCGCTTATCCAAGGTGGCCTGCCTTACCGAATCTACGGTGGCATGCGATTCTTCGAGCGTCAAGAAATCAGAGACGCCTTGAGCTACATGCGCCTCATGAGCAACCGCAATAATGATGCCGCGTTTGAACGTGTGGTTAATACGCCAACGCGTGGCTTGGGTGATAAAACGTTAGAAACGATTCGTCTTGCTGCTCGTGATCGTGGTGCAACCATGTGGGAAGCCAGTGTTGCTTTGATAGAAGAGCAAGTGCTACCCGGTCGTGCTGCGGGCGCATTAAGTCGTTTTATCGAGCTGATTAATGCGCTTGAAGATGACACGTTGGAACTTAGCCTGCATGAACAAACCGACCACGTGATTAAATCGTCGGGTCTGTTTGCTATGTACGAGCAAGAGAAGGGTGAGAAGTCGAAGGCACGTATCGAGAACTTGGAAGAATTGGTAACGGCAACGCGCCAGTTTGAAAAGCCGGAAGAAGCGGATGAGATGAGCATGCTGACGGCGTTCTTAACTCACGCAGCTTTGGAAGCGGGTGAAGGTCAGGCCGATGAGTTTGACGATGCGGTTCAGTTAATGACTTTGCACAGTGCTAAAGGCCTAGAGTTTCCAATGGTGTTTATGGTGGGTGTCGAAGAAGGCATGTTCCCAAGCCAGATGTCGGCCGAAGAAGCGGGGCGTTTAGAAGAAGAGCGTCGCCTGTGCTATGTCGGTATGACCCGTGCGATGGAGAAGCTCTACATCACTTATGCTGAAATGCGTCGTTTGTATGGTCAAGACAAGTACCACAAGCCATCTCGTTTTATTCGTGAACTACCAGAAACCTGTCTGGATGAGGTTCGTATGAAAGCGCAAGTGAGTCGTCCTGCTAGCAGTGGCCGCTTTAGCCAAACCGCCGTGAAAGAGAACTTTAACGAAACAGGCTTTAGTTTGGGTTCTCGCGTTAAGCACCCTAAGTTTGGTGAAGGCACTATCATCAACTTCGAGGGAAGTGGCCCGCAGAGCCGAGTTCAAGTCGCGTTTAACGGTGAAGGCATCAAGTGGTTAGTAACGGCTTACGCTCGTTTAGAACAGTTGTAATCTGCTACTTCGGTATCTAAAAATCGTTCATTATTAAAAACAGAAAGAGCAGCCAATGGCTGCTCTTTTTATTACTTTGTACCGACCTAAATTAGGTTAATACGAGCTGAAGACATTGTTGCCTCAAAGTGAGACTTACAGTGCTGCAAGTGCCGCTTCGTAGTTTGGCTCTTCAGTGATCTCTGCAACCAACTCGCTGTGTGTCACCACACCTTTTTCATCAACAACGACAACGGCACGTGTTGTTAGGCCTGATAGTGGGCCTTCAGCGATCGCTACGCCGTAGTCTGATGTGAATGTAGGAGAACGGAAAGTTGAAGCGTGTTGAACGCCTTCAATGCTTTCTAGTTCACAGAAGCGGCCCGCAGCAAACGGTAGGTCAGCAGAAATACAAACAACAACCGTGTTCTCAAGTTCTGCTGCTTTTGCGTTGAACGTACGTACGCTCGTTGCACAAGTTGCTGTGTCGATACTTGGGAAGATGTTTAGAACCACTTTCTTGCCTTCAAGAGAAGCAAGAGTCAGTTCAGAAAGGTCGCCTGCAGTCAGTGCAAAGCTTGGTGCTTGTTCGCCAGTTTGTGGGAATGTGCCTGTTAGTGGTACAGCAGCGCCTTTGAAGGTAACGTGTGACATGAATTTGTCCTTAGTTTAATTATGGTTATGAAACTAGTTGAGCCTAGTAAGACTTACGTTACTCGGAAGTGGTTAAGAAGTGAATGCTTTAAATGTCAGAATTGTAATTAAAGGTCTTTGATTTATTTGTTTGAGAGAGGAATAAGTGAAACGACAGATAAAGAAAAACCCCGAGAGCTTGCGCTCATCGGGGTCTATAGTCTTACTCGCAGCAATCCGGCTACTAAGTGTGCTCCATGCATCAAATCCATGATAGTGTGCTGTTATCCTTCAGCGTATTCCTTTCGTCGCCTTCCTAGCGGTGTCCTTGATCTTATCCTGATCTGCCAACAATCCTCGTTAGCGCGCGTCACTTGTTCCTTGAGCGGTGTCCTTTACATCATCCTGATGTTCAGTCCTTTCCTCGTCCAGAGGTGTCCATTGTCTTTCCTTAGTAGCAACCATCCTAGTTACTATTGCGTCCATTCAATGTCCATTTCGCTATCCATGCCGATTATTCATCCTGAGTAATCGAATCTTCATCCTGAAGATAACCAAGTCCTTGGCGTTTCCTGTTCCGTGTCAGCATCCTTCCGACACCATTCATATTACCGATTCCTTATTTATCAGCAATGGTGCATAAGCGAATTTCTATATAATTATTTGAACGATAAATGTACGTATCTTTTAATTTCAATTGGTTACGATGTCGAGGTGATTAATTTCGTCATCAAATATCGATATTTACTCACTACCTTGTGAGAGATCTCGCACAAGGCAGCGAGTAAAAAGGGAGGATTATTCCCTACTGACCAATGGCTGCACCTTCACGACGAGGGTCTGCAGCACCTTCTAGACCATCTTTTGTGATGCGAATAGCGTGTAAACCCGAGTTAAGATCGCGAACGTTGACCTCAAATCCCATCTTTTCTAGCTCAGGTTTGAAGTTTTCCGCTGATGTTCCTTTTTCCAAATCTAAGGTACCGAAGCGATTTAGGAAGTGTGGTTGGTTGATCGCTTGTTGGATATCCATGTCCCATTGGGTGTGAGCAATGATCGCTTGTGCCACATAACCGATGATACGGCTGCCTCCCGGAGAGCCAATTGCCATGTAAGGTTTATCGTCTTGCATGATAATGGTCGGCGCCATTGAAGAACGTGGACGCTTACCTGGTTCAAGTCGGTTCGCGATAGGCTTGCCATCGTTATGAGTCTTGAATGAGAAGTCGGTCAGTTCGTTGTTGAGTAGGAATCCTCTTACCATCAGGCGTGAGCCAAATGCGTTCTCGATGGTGGTGGTCATCGATACGACATTGCCATCACTATCGACAATGTTGAAGTGGCTGGTGGACGGCAACTCAATAGAAACATCTTGGCTTCTCTGCATCGCATGATCCCACGGTGGGGTGCCTGAAGGTGCGCTGTCTAATGCCTTACCTGCGGTAATTAACTGAGCACGCTCCTGCAAATAGTCAGTATTCACTAACCCTTGGGTTGGCATAGGCACATAATCTTGGTCTGCCATGTACATACCACGGTCTGCAAAGGCTAAGCGAGAAGCGTCTGCTAACACTTGCCAAGATTTTGCGTCGTTTGGCCCCCATGATTTGAGGTCAAACTGCTCAGTCATTGCAAGGATTTGTCCAACCGTTAACGCACCAGAGCTTGGTGGCCCCATTCCGCAAATATCGTAGCTTTCATAAGCAGAACAAACCGGTTCGCGCTGCTTGATCGAATAGGCGTCGAAATCTTTCTGTGCCAATACGCCCGGGTTACCTTTCGCTGTTTGTACTGTGTTAATGATGTCGGCAGAAATCTCACCTTGGTAGAAAGCTTTAGCACCATCCTTCGAGATAGCGTGTAACGTTGCCGCGTATTCAGGGTTCTTAAGTTGCGTGCCAGCGGCTTTCGGGCTGCCATCGGCATTGAAGAAGTAGGCTTTAGTTGTCGCAAAGCGGCTCAGACGTTCTTGGTCGTTTTCGATCAAGGTGGCTAAACGTGGGCTGATAGTAAAACCTTCTTCAGCTAACTGAGCGATAGGTTTAATCAGTGATGCCCATTCGAGCTTGCCGTATTTCTGGTGAGTGTCCCACAGCAATTGCACCGTGCCCGGCGTGGCAACAGAACGACCGCCAACCACGGCATCATAGAATTTAAGCGGTTGTCCGTTTTCGTCTTGGAATAGACGTGGGGTGGCATCAAGTGGCGCAGTTTCACGGCCATCGTAGGTCTTGAGCTGTTTGTCTTTGCCATCAAAATAGACAAGGAACGCGCCGCCACCAATACCTGATGACTGAGGTTCCACTAAGCCAAGCATAAGCTGCATGGCAACCATGGCGTCAATTGCGTTACCACCACGGGCAAGTACATCAGCACCGGCTTGTGTTGCAAGAGGGTTGGCTGCGGTGACCATCCAATCGTTGGCTTTAACGAGTTGTTTGGTTTCTAAACCACTACTTTGTTCGGGTGCGACGGAATCGGCAGCTTGATTTGCCCAACTGACGTGAGAGGCAAAAAGTAGGGTAGAAGTGGCGAGGGTTGTTAGTTTTGTTTTCCACTGCATGATCTTCTCCTTTTAATATGCAGAGCTAGATTGGCAGCGGAAAGATTAGATAGCCAGTGCGTTGTTAACGAATTGTAATCTTGATTCGAATTTAAGCGATTAAACCGGACAGCGACTGCCAAAGAATACTCGCGCCAATCAGGCTGAATACCACGCCACATAAGCCATCGATGTATACCGTTGCTTCGCTAAGTTTCTTCTGTAGAGCCTTAGTCGAAAGCATCCACGCCAGTAGTGAAAACCAAAACAGAGACAGACCAAACAAGATAATAAGCGCAAAGCCTTTACCTGATAGAGACATGTCGGCAGGCACTAAGCTCGACATCAAGCTAATAAAGAACACCAAAGCTTTTGGGTTGAGAATATTGGTCGCAAACCCTTTCGAAAATGCCTGACGCTTGTTGGTCAGAATCAGATCTTTGGCATTGACGGTATCGTCGTCATCGTCGTGGTTCTGAATGATTTGCCAGGTTGCTTTAAGTGCACCGTAGCCTAAGTACAGCAAGTAGCTACCGCCAGCCAACTGGATAATGGCAAATAGGGTTGGTTGCTGGTGGACTAGGTAACTGATTCCCGTCAGGCTGAGCAACGAATGCAGTAAGATCCCGCAAGATAAACCAAGCGCAATGTACAAGCCTGTTTGTCTGCCGTGGCGTGTCGCATTTTGCACGACTAACGCAAAGTCAGGGCCGGGGCTCATCAAAGCGATGAAATGGATAGAGGCGAGGGTGATCAGTATGGTGACTTCGTTCATGTCAGTTCTCAATAACGTTGCCGCTATTATTAAATAAGTAATCGTATTGAGCGTAGCTTACCGCGATTTGAAATCGAGCAATTGTAAATTATCAACACTTAGTTGATTTGTGAGGGTGGTACGCCGAATGTGGTTTTGAATGCCTTGGAGAAGTGTGCTTGATCATAGAAGCCTACTTGGTGCGCGACTTTAGTACCACAGATCCCAGATTTAATCAGGCGCATGCTCTGTTCCATACGTAAACGGCTCAGCCACGCGTAAGGGGTGATGCCCATTCTGTTCTTAAAGTGGCGTTGGAATTGAGTTGTGGTTAAGCCGCACAGCTCAGACAGTTGTTCTAATCGCACTGGCTGGTCCAAATTCGCCATCAAATAGTCTTTGAGTGTATTAATCGATTGATTACCCAGTTTGATGTCACTCTTCGATCCAAATTTTGCATAACGATCGACAATCGTTGAGAACCCCTCGAATGGTAAGCAATCTTGAGCGAGTTGGCTGATGCTTTGATTGATTAACAGGCCGTGTAAGTTGCGTAATTGTAAAAACGCAGCTTGATCGGAGAGGATCAACTCAGAAAAGCCTAATGTGTGACCATTTTGCTTGGGATCGGCAAGATCTTGAAACCATTGAGGAGAAACTGCAAACACACTGACTTGATAACCTGAATCGAGTTTGGAGTGCCCATCATGCAGCTCATCAGGTGGCATGATAACCACTTGGCCTGCACCGACATGGTGGCTCGCCCCTTTATAGGCGAATTTTTGCTGCCCTTGGGTAATTAAGCCGATGTGAAAGTCCAAATGATAGTGACGCTGAAAAGCAAACTCTTGGTATTGAGCTTGGATCAGGCTGATATCTTCTGTTGGGGTAGAGTAGTAGTGGACTTTATCCATGGTACAAAAAAGCTTGGTCAAATAGTCATCAATTCAACCAAGCTTATCTGCGTATTAAGGGATTGTCTTGTAAAAAACGATCAATATCACTGTTTCGCGCGTTTGTTCTTCTTGTTGTTACGCAGGCCATCAAAGCTGAAAATAACCAGTGCTCCCCATATGAAAGCAAAGGTAATCGCTTTATCTGAGGTAAAGGCTTCACCGTAAATCAGAACCGCCAGTAAGAACATCAAACTTGGACCGATGTACTGGAAGAAACCGAGTGTCGATAGCTTCAAGCGAGTTGCAGCGCCAGTAAAACACAGTAATGGAACCGTGGTGATCACACCGGCAGCAACCAATAACAGGTTGAGTTGCATCGGGTTCATCGATAAGTTTGAGGTCGGGCTATCGGCAATAAACAGTAAGTAGGTTGCGGCGAGAGGCAGCATCACCAGAGTTTCAATGAACAGACCCGTTTGCGCTTCTAAGCTGACTTTCTTACGCAGCAAGCCATAAAAACCAAAGCTAAAGGCTAGGGCAATGGCGACGATCGGTACTGAGCCGAAGGCAATCAATTGGATTAATACGCCAATCGCAGCAAGAGCTACAGCAAACCATTGCAGCTTACGTAAGCGCTCACCGAGGAAGAGCATTCCGAGCAATACGTTAATCAGCGGGTTGATGTAATACCCCAAACTGGCATCGAGCATGTGATTGGAGTTCACCGCCCAGATAAAGATCAGCCAATTTGCACCCACCAAAATAGACGTCGCTACCAAATAGAGCATTTTTGGTTTTGAGGTCAGGGTGTCACGAACTTTACGCCAGCTGCGGCCAATGTGTAGTAAGAAAGCGAGTAGGAAAAAAGACCATACGACACGGTGGCTGAGGATCTCTAACGGGGAAACGTCACTTAAAGATTTGAAATATATAGGGGCGATACCCCACATTGTGTAGGCGCCGACGGCAAGCAAAACTCCTTGGCGCGTACGTTGTTGTTCTTCCTGTGTCATGCATCTTTCTCTAGCACTGAGTGCTTATTAATAAGATTTATAAGAGAGTTGGTCAGTATAGGAGCGATAACCTTTTTCACCTAACAATTTGCGGTTTAATTCGCCAGCGTTCCCCTCTACAATGTGCGACTTGCTTGCCGAAGATGCTTGCTGATTTCATACCTCGATTAGGAACCACAATGACCGCCACTCTGATTGCTGAGCAAATACCAACTCCCGCGAATGATGCGCAAACCATCTTGCAAGATGTGTTCGGCTATCAAAGCTTTCGCGATGGTCAGCAAGAGGTCATTGATTTGGCCGTTGAAGGCAAAGACAGCTTGGTGATTATGCCAACCGGTGGTGGTAAATCTCTGTGTTACCAAATTCCGGCTTTGGTTCGTGAAGGGCTGACTCTGGTTATCTCACCGCTGATCTCGTTGATGAAAGACCAAGTCGACCAATTGAAGGCCAATGGTGTTGCCGCTGAGTGTATTAACTCTTCAATGCCACGTGACCAATTGCTGAATGTGTTCAATCGTATGAACTCAGGTCAGCTGAAAATGGTGTATGTGTCACCAGAGCGTGTGTTGATGCGTGATTTTATCGAGCGTCTTCAAGGTTTACCGCTTTCGATGATTGCAGTCGATGAAGCGCACTGTATCTCTCAATGGGGTCACGACTTCCGCCCTGAATACGCATCATTAGGTCAGCTTAAACAGTATTTTCCGCATGTGCCTTACATGGCGCTCACAGCAACCGCTGATGATGCGACGCGCAAAGATATTATCTCGCGCTTACAGCTCCTGGACCCGCATACTTACTTAGGCAGCTTTGATCGCCCTAATATTCGCTACAACTTGGTTGAGAAGCACAAACCCGTGTCACAGGTGGTTCGCTACCTAGAAACACAAAAGGGCAATTGCGGCATCATCTACTGTGGTAGCCGTAAGAAAGTGGAGATGGTGACCGAGAAGCTGTGCAATAACGGTATTCGCGCCGCGGGTTATCACGCTGGTATGGACACCGATGAGCGTGCTTACGTTCAAGAAGCCTTCCAACGCGATGATATTCAGATCGTGGTCGCGACTGTGGCTTTCGGTATGGGCATCAACAAACCCAACGTACGTTTCGTGGTGCACTTTGATATCCCACGTAATATCGAGTCTTACTATCAAGAGACAGGCCGTGCAGGTCGTGATGGTTTGCCTGCTGAAGCGATGATGTTGTTTGACCCGGCTGATATGGGTTGGCTGCGTCGTATGCTAGATGAGAAAGAAGAAGGCCCACAGAAACAAGTTGAGATGCACAAGCTGAATGCGATGAGTGCCTTTGCTGAAGCGCAAACGTGTCGTCGTCAGGTTCTGCTTAACTATTTTGGCGAATATCGCGAGAAGCAATGTGGCAACTGCGATATCTGCCTCGATCCACCTAAGCATTTTGATGCGACTAAAGAAGCGCAGAAGGCGTTGTCTTGTGTGTACCGTGTCAATCAGTCGTTTGGTATGGGCTACGTAGTCGAAGTGATGCGTGGTATGCAGAATATTCGTGTCCGTGATAATGGTCACGATAAGCTATCTACCTACGGTATTGGCCGCGATCACAGTCATGATTACTGGATCAGTATCTTCCGTCAGCTGATTCATAAAGGCTTGCTGTTCCAGAACATCACTCGTAACTCAACTTTACAGCTAACAGAAGAAGCCCGCCCGCTGCTGCGCGGTGAGATGTCTTTGGAATTGGCTGTTCCTCGTTTAGATACAGCGGTGCGTAATGCTAAGTCCGATAAGTTAAGCAGCAAGAATTACGATAAGAAGCTGTTTGCGAAACTGCGTAAGCTGCGTAAGTCGATTGCTGATGAAGATGGCTTGCCACCATATGTGGTATTCAGTGACGCGACCTTGATTGATATGGCTGAAATACTACCTACTTCATACGGAGAAATGCTGGCAGTCAACGGTGTCGGTCAACGTAAACTCGATAAGTACGCAGACCCATTCCTAGATCTGATTCAAGAACACATCACCACACACGGCTAGTTTGCGAGAAACGTCTAACTAATAGAAAAAGAATAAGGTTGATAGGGACATGACAACACAAACAGAATTTGGCTTAAGAGAGTATTTAGCTGAGGAAGGGCGTTTATTGATTACGTCTCCAAGTTTTGATTTTGATTCTTATGAAGTGCTAGGTGAAAAGCTGGTGGCGTTGTTGTCAGCGTCAGTTGTTGAAAAGCAATGGGACGCCGATATGCATTCTTGGTTGATTGATTTTGAAGATTGCCGAATGTTCTTAAAGTCCGAACATTACAGTGAATCAATTTGGTTTGAGTCGTTAAACGCTGAAGAAAGCCGAGAAGAGTTTGATTATCTCGCGACGCTTTTCAAGCGCGGTTTTTAACTTTTGGCATCTCTTCTAAAACACAGCTTCTAGAGCTATTCACCAATAAAAGTGAGAATAAACGTTTGCGTTTGTTCTCACCGTTGCAGCCAATATTGATTAATGTATAATCGCCCGCCGCTCAGCAGAGCAATTTTTAGATACATTTTTTAATTCACATTATTGGTAAGAGCTTTCTTGGATTATTCGAAGAAATGACTCGATTTGGGTTCCCTCACCCCCAAACCAAACTAAAAAGGTACAGCATGAGTAACTTTACCCCTGCGCAACAGCGCAAAGCCTTAGCACTATTAGTTTTGTTCCATTTGGTGATTATTGCGTCAAGCAACTATCTGGTTCAGCTACCTTTTACCGTCTTCGGTATGCACACCACTTGGGGTGCTTTCACTTTCCCGTTTATCTTCCTAGCGACCGATCTGACCGTACGCATTTTTGGCGCGCAGCTTGCCCGTAAAATCATTTTCTTAGTGATGCTACCAGCTCTGGCCGTTTCTTATTTCTTGTCAGTGGTGTTCTTTGAAGGTTCATTCCAAGGCTTTAGCCAACTAGGTGAGTTCAACTTGTTTGTTGCACGTATCGCCGCGGCGAGCTTCATGGCTTATTTACTGGGTCAGATCTTGGATGTACATGTTTTTAACCGCCTACGTCAGCTTAAACAGTGGTGGGTAGCCCCAACATGCTCAACGTTATTCGGTAATGCCATTGATACCATCGCATTCTTTGCGATTGCTTTCTACCAAAGCCCAGATCCATTTATGGCCGAGCATTGGACTGAGATTGCCTTAGTCGATTACGGATTCAAACTTATCATCAGCTTAGGCTTGTTCGTGCCTATGTACGGCGTGCTTCTTAACTACATTGTTAGAAAGCTAACCGCAGTGAACCCTGACTTTAAAGCGACAGGCGTGAACGCTTAAGTTTGAGATTTGTAACACAAAGCATTAATGCAGCGATAAGAAAAAGCCCAAGTTAGTCTACTAACTTGGGCTTTTTTTAATTTCTAGCGTCAGATACTAATATCAGAGGCATTTAATATTCAATGGCCAGCCAATATCGGTTTGTCTATTCGACTCGATCTCTAGCTCTGCAGCGGTCAGCGGATTGTCAGCTAACCATTGCTTAGAAAGCGTTAGGGTTAGATTGTTGTCATTCGTCGTCAGTTTGAACTCAGGCTCTAGCGCTGGGTTACGACGGTGAGTTAACAAAATAGCCAAACGCAGAATACGTAAAATACGCTTGCTGCTGGTGCCTGAGATAGCGTGTTGCTCTGGTAATGAGGTTAACTGTTCACGGTAGCGACGAGTTAACTCACCCAAGTAGTGCTTTTGCGCTCGAGTAAAGCCAGGTAGGTCTAAGTTTTGCAGCAGATAAGCGCTGTGCTCACCGCCTTTTTTGAAATCGATGGTTAAACCAATCTCGTGAAGCTTAGCTGCCGTTTGCAATAGCACACCAGCTTGAGGTTCTGAAACCCACGCTTCGGCGCCCGCTTGGTCTAGCAGCGTTTGTGCGACTACAGCAACTTGTTCACCGTAGCTTACGTCCATTTGGTAGCGTGATTGAACACTCTTAATGGTACGCGCTCGGATATCTTCTTGGCGAAGCTCATCAACCATCTCGTAGGCTAGGCCTTCACGGAGTGCGCCGCCTGCGAGTGTCATTGAATCTATTTCAAGCAGCTCAAAAATAGCAATAAGAATAGAAAGGCCACTCGGGAACACTAATGCGCGTTCAAGGGTAAGTCCTTCGATTTCTAGCTCTTCCAAGCGCTCAGTAATCATCGCTTGTTTCTGTAGACGCTTAAGTTTGGCATGAGTAATCACTTCATCCATGCCTTGCGCCAACATGATCTCTTGCAGTGCTTGAACGGTACCGCTGGCGCCCACACACACATCCCATCCGATATCAGTGTAGCTATCTAGGATAGGAGCCAACGTCGACTTCGCCGCTTCAATGGCGTTGTTAAAGTTGGTAGCGGTTAATTGGCGGTTTTTAAAGTGGCGCTCAAGCCAAGTAACACAGCCCATCTTTAGGCTGGTTAGTGCTTTCGCTGAGAAGCCTTCACCAATGATCATCTCGGTGCTTGCGCCACCAATATCAACAACCAGTCGGCGGCCGCTGCCACCAGAAGTGTGTGCTACGCCTTTATAGATAGTCGCAGCTTCTTCTTCTCCGGAGATAACATTGATGTCGTAACCAAGGATCTGGTTCGCTTTCTCTAGAAATATATCCACATTGATAGCAGTACGTAGGGTCGCTGTACCGACAATGCGGATATTTTCTTTCGGAATATCTTGAAGTCGCTCTGCAAAGAGACTCAAACAGTCCCAACCGCGCTGCATGGCTTCTGTACTAAGCGCATTATTTTCATCTAAGCCTGCAGCTAAACGCACTTTGCGCTTAATTTTAGCCATGGTTTGTACGCTGCCATCGATATGACGCACAACGAGCATATGAAAACTGTTCGACCCGAGGTCGATTGCAGCGTAAAGCGGGGGTGACACTGTTTGACTCATAAGCGACTAAGCTTCCTTGTTATGACGCGGTTGGCGTGGGCGACGGTTCTGGTTTGGTTTACGGTTCCCGTTGCGTGGGCCATTGTTGTTTGAGCGGCGTTGTTGCGGGTTACGTGTACGTAAGCGCAATGGTGCTGGTAGATCTTCTAGCAGTGCAGAAGCATCGTAGTCAGACACAGGGATCGCGTGCTCAATGTATTCTTCGATTGGTGGCAAGTTGATTGCGTAATCTTCACAAGCAAAGCTGATCGAGTGACCACTTGCACCAGCACGACCTGTACGGCCGATACGGTGAACGTAATCTTCACAGTCATCAGGTAGGTCGAAGTTGAATACGTGTGTTACTTGAGGAATGTGTAGACCACGTGCTGCAACGTCGGTTGCGACAAGCAGGTCAACATCACCTTTAGTGAATTGCTCAAGAATCTTTTCACGTTTCTTCTGAGGAACATCGCCAGTTAGCAGGCCAACACGGTGACCATCTGCAGCTAGGTGACCCCAAACAGACTCACATTTGTGCTTAGTGTTAGCGAAGATGATAGCGCGCTCTGGCCACTCTTCTTCAACTAGAGTCTGCAGCAGTGCCATTTTGTGTTCGTTTGATGGGTAGAACAGCTCTTCCTGAATGCGGTGACCTGTTTTACGCTCTGGCTCAACAACAACATGCTCTGGGTTGTGCATGTGTTCGAACGCTAGCTCTTGTACGCGGTAAGACAATGTCGCAGAGAACAGCATGTTCAGGCGATCTTTTGGCTCAGGCATACGGCGGAACAAGAAGCGGATGTCTTTGATGAAACCAAGATCGAACATGCGATCAGCTTCGTCAAGAACAACAGCTTGAATGTGGTTAAGGTTAAATACCTTCTGCTTGTAGAAATCGATGATGCGGCCAGTCGTACCAATTAAGATATCTGCGCCTTCTTCGATTTTACCTAGTTGCTTGTCGTAGCTTTCGCCACCGTAAGCAAGTGCTGCCTTGATACCTGTGCTTTCAACCAGAGAGTCAGCATCGTTGTAGATCTGAATCGCGAGTTCACGCGTTGGTGCCATAATAATCGCACGTGGCTGGTTAGGCTTACGCCCTTCATGCTCAGATGTTTTTAGCAGGTGGTTAAAAGTAGCAGTAAGAAACGCAAGCGTTTTACCAGTACCCGTTTGGGCCTGGCCTGCAATGTCTTGGCCGGTGAGCAGTACCGGGAGCGCCAAGGCTTGGATAGGGGTACAATAATCGAACCCTTTTTTCTCCAATCCTTCAATGACTTGCGGAAGTAAATCCAAGTCGGCGAACTTTTGCTCTGTGATATGCGTCTTTTTCATTGCTATAGAATATCAGCTTAAGCTTGCAATACGAAAGTAAATACATTCCAATAGGGCATCTATTTACTGGTTATCATCCAACCAGTTCTAAAAAATACATTGGAGTGGAAGATGAGTGATAAGATTTTGCAGCTAACTGATGACGGTTTTGATAACGATGTAATCAATGCTGCAGGCCCTGTTCTTGTTGATTTTTGGGCAGAATGGTGTGGTCCATGTAAAATGATTGCGCCGATTCTTGATGAAATCGCAGACGAGTACGAAGGCAAGCTCACAATCGGTAAATTAAATATCGACCAAAATGCTGGTACTCCACCAAAGTTTGGTATTCGCGGTATTCCAACGCTACTTCTTTTCAAAGATGGCGGCGTAGCAGCGACTAAAGTTGGTGCATTATCTAAAACTCAACTTAAAGAGTTCTTAGACGCTAACCTTTAATCAGGTCAGCATTTGAAAAGAAACCGTGCAGTTAACAAATGCGCGGTTTTGTTTTTTCTAAGCTATGGACTAGTCTTAGTTTTAGTGCTAATTTATCGCACGTTAATTGAACGAATTTCTCTTCTTGGTCGATCCTGTGACCAAATCCTTCTTAACTTAAGAAAACAGATCCTATTTTGACTAAACAAACTTCCACCACTATGAATCTTACTGAACTGAAGAACAGACCTGTGTCTGAGCTTGTTAAACTTAGCGAAAGCTTAGGTCTTGAAAATCAAGCTCGCCTAAGAAAACAAGACATTATCTTCTCCATCCTTAAAGCGCATGCAAAAAGTGGTGAAGACATCTTTGGTGATGGTGTTCTAGAAATTCTTCAAGACGGTTTTGGTTTCCTACGTAGCGCCGACAGTTCATACCTGGCTGGCCCAGATGATATCTACGTATCACCAAGCCAAATTCGTCGTTTTAACCTACGTACAGGTGACTCTATTGGCGGTAAAATCCGTCCACCTAAAGACGGTGAGCGTTACTTTGCACTGCTTAAAGTAAACACGGTTAACTACGACAAGCCAGACAACGCACGTAACAAGATTCTTTTCGAAAACCTTACTCCTCTTCACGCTAACGAACGTATGGTGATGGAAGCGGGTAATGGTGCGACTGAAGATATTACGGCTCGTATTCTTGACCTTGCATCTCCAATTGGTAAAGGTCAGCGTGGTCTGATTGTTGCTCCGCCTAAAGCGGGTAAGACAATGCTTCTGCAAAACATTGCTCAAAGCATTGCACGTAACCATCCTGAGTGTGAACTAATGGTTCTACTTATCGATGAGCGTCCAGAAGAAGTAACAGAAATGCAGCGTCTAGTTAAAGGCGAAGTAGTTGCTTCAACATTCGATGAGCCAGCATCTCGCCACGTACAAGTTGCAGAAATGGTTATCGAGAAAGCGAAGCGCCTTGTTGAACACAAGAAAGATGTAGTTATCCTACTGGATTCTATTACTCGTCTAGCTCGTGCTTACAACACTGTGATTCCTTCATCAGGTAAAGTTCTTACTGGTGGTGTTGATGCGAATGCTCTACATCGTCCAAAGCGTTTCTTCGGTGCGGCACGTAACGTAGAAGAAGGCGGTAGCTTAACGATCATCGCAACAGCACTGGTTGATACTGGTTCTAAGATGGATGAAGTTATCTACGAAGAATTCAAAGGTACAGGTAACATGGAACTGCACCTTAACCGTAAGATTGCTGAAAAACGCGTATTCCCAGCGATTGATTTCAACCGCTCTGGTACTCGTCGTGAAGAGCTTCTTACCAAGAACGATGAACTACAGAAGATGTGGATCCTGCGTAAGATTGTTCACCCAATGGGCGAAATCGACGCAATGGAATTCCTTATCGACAAGCTAGCAATGACGAAAACGAACGATGAGTTCTTTGACGCAATGCGTCGTCAGTAATATTGATTAGCTGATCGTATTTAATAAGCGCTGCCCTCGGGTGGCGCTTTTTATTTGCATTTTGTAGCGCCAGCTTGCAGAATGAGCAAAAGTGTTACAAGGACGTTAAAATGCAACATGGACTGTTGTCATCATTACTCCTGTCTACTTCACTGTTATTTTCACCGGTTGGTATGAGCTATGCCACCGAGATGTCTCCACTTACAGTAGAGTCTTGGCTTGAGAATGATCAAGTAAAACTGAAAACTGCTGAACTACTAGAGCTTGTCGTACGTGACGAAGTCAATTCGCTACGCTTTGCGCTTGAGCGCCTGACATTTCCCCAGCAAGAGGTGGCTCGTTACCAACTCTTGAAGAAGCTTGAACAGCAAAAAATCGTACTCACACCCAAGATGTCTATCTTCATCGAGCAGCAACTTGCTATCACGCCCACTTATCAAGTCTTAGAACGTGGCGATGGCTATGAGTTTACGGTACCTGCCTTTAATTACCCTTCAATTGCTAATCGCCTTATTAAACAATGGCGTCAAGATCAGAAGACATTGGTATTTGTGCTAGATGCAGAGAAACAGGAACTCGACCTAAAAGAGTGGTTATCTGGATCTGAACATCAAGTTCAAACGCGAGAAGCGTTGCTCATTAGAGAGCTAGACAGTTTGTCTCCTGAAGCGGTTGATTACCTAACTAAGCAACTCACCGCATCTTCTATTGTTAGTTGGTTACCTTCTACTGAGGTGGTGGTTCGATTAGCGCAAGTGAGCGAAGACCCAGAGGTTTACAAAATTCTATGGCGAATGAAGGCCGATTATCATAGCCAAGCTGAGCTAGTTCGCCTTGCTGAAACCAAACAAACGTTCGCGCTTGAACAGGTGATGGCAGCGACTAAGAACCCGCGTTTGAAAGATGAAGCGATTACTTTGCTTACCAAAGTTAACCCGTTATCAGAAGAGGTGAAGCTGTTCCTTGTCTCTAGGATTGCGATTGCTGATGAAGCACCATTAGTTGCGCGTGAACTCGCCAAACAAGGTCATACGCGATGGTTGCAAGATCTCGTCAATGATAACCCTCAGGTGAAGAGTTCTTTGATCGAGCAAGCATTACCGTAAAGTGGATTTTGCCTCTCAATAACCACACTAAAAAGGGGGACCTCAGCGTCACCCTTTTTGATATACTGAGCGCAGAATAATCAGCATGTAGAAGTCCTATGAGTTTTAAAGATTTACGTGATTTTATCGACCATCTTGAAAGTA
This sequence comes from Vibrio sp. 10N.239.311.G01, assembly GCF_041465805.1. Lineage (NCBI taxonomy): Bacteria > Pseudomonadati > Pseudomonadota > Gammaproteobacteria > Vibrionales > Vibrionaceae > Vibrio > Vibrio sp. 10N.239.311.G01. The sequence continues at coordinate 3,155 of NZ_JBFSRM010000035.1, read as the reverse complement.
TTGGTCAGTTGAAACGCATTTCTCACCCAGTCGATCCAGACTACGAAATGACCGAGATTAGCGACCGTACTCTACGTGCTGGTGGCCCGGCTCTTTTGTTTGAAAATCCAGTAGGCTATGACATGCCCGTTTTGACCAATCTATTTGGTACACCTAATCGGGTTGCTATTGGTATGGGACGTCAAGAAGTCAAAGAACTGCGTGAAGTGGGCAAGTTGCTTGCTTACCTAAAAGAACCTGAGCCACCAAAAGGCTTTAAAGACGCTCTTGATAAACTACCTGTGTTTAAGCAAGTCTTAAACATGCCAGCTAAACGCCTTCGCAAAGCGGCTTGCCAACAAGTGGTATGGCAAGGCGATGACGTCGACCTAGATAAAATCCCTGTGATGAGCTGTTGGGCTGATGATGTCGCGCCATTGCTAACATGGGGTTTAACGGTTACTCGTGGTCCAAACAAGAAACGCCAAAACTTAGGTATCTATCGTCAGCAGAAGATCGGCAAGAATAAAATCATCATGCGTTGGTTAGCCCACCGTGGTGGAGCATTGGATCTGCGTGATTGGATGGAAACTAACCCTGGGAAACCATTCCCAGTATCGGTAGCGTTTGGTGCTGATCCTGCCACCATTCTTGGTGCGGTTACGCCAGTGCCGGATAGTTTATCTGAGTACGCGTTTGCAGGCTTACTACGTGGTAGTAAAACTGAGGTCGTTAAATCAATCAGCAACGACTTAGAAGTTCCCGCAAGTGCAGAAATCGTGATGGAAGGTTACATCGACCCGAATGAATTCGCAGATGAAGGGCCTTACGGAGATCATACTGGTTACTACAACGAGAAAGAAAAGCACCATGTGTTTACTATTACTCATGTAACCATGCGCGAGAACCCTATCTATCACAGCACCTATACTGGCCGTCCACCTGATGAGCCAGCGGTATTAGGTGTTGCGCTAAATGAAGTGTTTGTGCCTATTCTTCAAAAGCAGTTCCCAGAGATTGAAGATTTCTATCTACCGCCTGAAGGTTGTTCGTACCGAATGGCAGTCGTGACCATGAAGAAGCAATACCCAGGTCACGCTAAGCGAGTGATGATGGGTGTATGGTCTTTCTTACGCCAATTCATGTACACCAAATTTGTATTGGTGTGTGATGAAGATGTGAATGCACGTGATTGGTCTCAAGTAACCGCAGCGATGTGCGAACATATGGATCCGTCACGCGATAGCCTGATGATAGAGAACACGCCGATCGATTCATTGGATTTTGCCTCACCCGTGGTTGGGTTAGGTTCTAAGATGGGTCTAGATATTACTAAGAAGTGGGACGCAGAGTTAGCGTTATCGCCAGATGTCCAAACAGCACCTGTAAATAGTGAACATATTGAGGGCAGCTTGGCTGAGTTAACCAAGGTTCATCCTGAAATTATTGATGTTCACCTGCAAAACGACAATGCCAGCATGGTTGTGGTGTCTATTGATAAGCAAGCTGCCGGTAATGGTAAGAAAATCATGGAAGCGGTTTGGTCTCAATTTGATGAGAACAAGTTTGTTATCGTGTGTGATGGCGATGTCAATGTGAGTGATTGGAATGACATCATTTGGGCTGTAACGACAAGAATGGATCCGGCGAGAGATACGTTATTCCTGCAGAACGAAACTGGACACTCAAAAATGGGTCTCGATGCGACCAATAAGTGGGAAGGTGAATGCCTGCGTGAGTGGGGTGTACCAATCACAAAAGATCCTGATGTTGTGAAAAAGATTGATAGCATCTGGGAACAGCTAGGAATTTCATGAGCTACCAAGTAGTCTTATACCCAGAAAACATCAGTTTCACAGTAGAAAAAGGGCAAACGGTCTTGGATGCTGCGCTCAACAGCGATATCTATTTCCCAAACCGTTGCCAAGTTGGCGCATGCGCAATGTGTATGTGCAAAAAATTAGAAGGGCAAGTGAGTTACCACCTTGAACCCATGCTCACAGAGAAAGAGCAGCAACAAGGCTGGATTTTTGCTTGCCAAGCATTTGCAGAAAGTAATTTAGTTCTAACCTTTGCCGATTAAGGGTTAGTAAGAGGAAGAACATGACTATTAAATGTAAAGTGAAGTCTATCGAGCCTTTGGCTTGTAATACTTACCAAATCCTACTTCACCCAGAAACACCGGTCGCTTTTAAAGCGGGCCAGTACCTGATGGTTGAAATGGGCGAGAAAGATAAGCGCCCATTCTCTATCGCAAGTAGCCCTTGCCGCCACGAAGGTGAGCTTGAGCTGCACATTGGTGCTGCCGAGCACAACGCTTACGCACTAGAAGTGGTTGAAGCGATGAAGAAGGCACAAGCTGAAGATGGCGATATTGCGATTGATGCTCCACACGGAGATGCTTGGATCAAAGAAGAAAGCGATCGCCCTCTATTACTTATTGCTGGTGGCACGGGTTTCAGCTACGTGCGCTCTATTCTTGATCACTGCATCGCGCAAAATAGCTCGAAAGAGATCTACCTATACTGGGGCGCAAAAGATGAGTGCCAGTTATATGCTAAAGAAGAGTTGGTTGGCATTGCAGAAAAGCATAGCAATGTGCACTTTGTACCGGTAGTAGAAGAAGCACCGGAAGTTTGGCATGGCCAAACAGGTAATGTGCTTGAGGCTGTTATGCAAAGTTTCGAATCATTAGCTGATTTCGATATCTATATTGCAGGTCGTTTTGAAATGGCGGGCGCTGCAAGAGACCTATTTACTCAGAATAAAGAAGCAAAGCGTGACCATATGTACGCTGATGCTTACGCATTTATCTAACAATACCCTTAGATTTTGAGCAAAAAGAGAGCAGAAATGCTCTCTTTTTTACGTTTAGGTGAACTATTAGGCAGTTAACCCCTATTTATTCATTTTTCATGAAAAAGTAGTTGCTAAGCTGAGAGGGTTCCCTATAATGCGACACCACTGAGACGGCAGACGCCACAAGGCTTCAGCAAGAATCAGTAAGACGGAAAGCGACAAAAAATTAATTTTCAAAAAGTGTTTGACACTGAATGTTAATTCGCTAGAATGGCCGTCCACTTCGAGAGGCTCCTTACTTAAAAGGAACGCTCAAGAAGTTAAGCTCTTTAACAATTTAAACCTATCAATCTGTGTGGGCACTCGTTGATGAATAT
>NZ_JBFSRM010000034.1:0-46255 GCF_041465805.1 Vibrio sp. 10N.239.311.G01 | reverse complement strand
GAGCGCAACCTTGCCAAGGTTGAGGTCATCGGTTCGAACCCGATGTATCGCTCCAGCTTTCTTCTAAAAAAGCTAATAAGTACTTTAAACCTCTGTGTTTAAAGGCGACCACAAAGGTCACGCTCTTTCTTTAATGCTGCGAAGCATAATCCCCCCAAAAAAGCAAATAATCCTCCATCATGGTGGATATTTTTTTGTCTTAAATTTTTCTTAGCAACTGGAATGCTAGTAAATATCAGGTCTCTGAAGCAGACACTTGAGGTTTTTCACATCTATAAACAGACTTATCCACAAAATGTTAGGTGTGGATAACTTGGTTGATAAAGTTGTTTCAGGCTTAATTCTTTACCTATCCCTAAAAGATCTTTCTTGTTTTCAATATATTAGATGAATTGCAGCGTTCGTAACTTGTTGTTTTTTATCAAGTTGGATGCCTATCTTGGATTTAATAAAAGATCGTTAACTTGTTGTTTTTTGATCTTAATCATTTATCGGTACTGTGTTTAACTTTGCTCGGGTGTCGGAAGTTTACGAGAGTTCTGAATTTTTTCCACATTGTTAGAATTGAGAACAAGGTCAAACATTGTTCTAAAATTATGTGCAACGAGTTGTCTTAAATATTGGACTATCGATGTGGGTGTCGCTGTCAATCGTTGATACCAAAAGGGCTAGGCGTCTCTTGGTAGTCCTTTCTCTACTATACGTATCAGCCGGTGCTTTTTGGTGGAGATTTTGCTGTTACTTTTTTGCACACAGCTATTTTTCTGCGTAGAGCTATCTTCTTGCACACTGCTAGCGTTGGGTAACTGCTGTAGTTGTTTATTCAAAGCCCACTCAATATGCACATCAAGCATTTCGTTTTTGCCTTGATGAGACTCCAGGGTTTCAATAATGCGTTGTTGAAATGGTGCATTGCCCATCGCAACAAAGATATTGCGTAACCACTGGGTGTGGCCGATACGTCTGATTGCTGAGCCTTCCATTTTCTTTAGGAAGGTTGCTTCGTCCCAACTTGAAAGTGAAACCAGATCGGCTTCTTGGAAATCTTCTCTGCGGTGAAAGTCGGTTTGCTCTGTGAGTTCGGCATGACGATTCCACGGGCAAACTAACTGACAATCATCGCAACCGTAGATACGGTTACCAATGGCATCTCTATACTCTTCAGGGATCACACCATCATATTCAATGGTTAAGTACGAAATACATTTGCGCGCATCAACCACGCCATCAGCAATAATGGCACCCGTTGGGCAAGAAGTGATACATGCGGTGCATTTGCCGCACTCATCAACACTGGGTTCATCCGTGGGAAGAGGGATGTTAACTAACAGCTCCCCTAGAAAGAACCAAGAGCCAGCGTCTTTATCAAGAATTAATGAGTGTTTACCTGTCCAGCCCAACCCTGCTTTTTGAGCGAGTGGTCTTTCCAAAATGGGCGCTGAATCGACGAAAGGGCGTGAGTCTAAACCCTCGACCTCTTTTTCAATTCTTTGTCCTAGCTTTTTCAACTGGTTACGGAACAATTTGTGATAGTCGCGGCCTAAAGAATAGCGGCTGATGTAGCCTTGAGTGGTATCGCTTAGGTTAGAGGCGAACTGAGCTTCTGGTGGTAGGTAGTTCATTCGAGCGCTGATCACTCGAATTGTGCCTGGGTGAAGTTCATCAGGACGTGCACGCATCATCCCATGTCGAGCCATCCAATCCATTTCGCCGTGGTTGCCAGCATCTAGCCATGCTTGAAGAGGGGCTTCGTGTTCACTTAAATCAACATCGCAGATGCCAACTTTTTGAAAGCCCAGCTCTTTTCCCCAGATTTTAATTTTTTCAGCAAGATGGTCTAGATTCATGGCTTATTTCTTATTTTCTCTGTTTTACAATTAGAGATAAGGCTAATTAAAATTAGGTTCGGCAAAAATGGGGGCGGATCTTAACGGATCTTAGTGGTGTTGACCAGAACAGACGCGTTTTGAGCAGTATTTTTCATAGAACTTACACTTGAGTGCTTGTCTCCCAAAAGCATCACGGTTTACTATTCTTGTTCTTTTGATTTTTATATAGTCAACGATCGATTTTTAGAGAACGTATTCATGAGCACGAAACAATTTACTTTGAAAGATGAACAAGCAACGATTCAATTAGGAACGGAGCTTTCGAATCTTTGCTCACAGCAGACGACTATTTATCTGCATGGTGATCTTGGCGCAGGTAAAACGACTTTCAGTCGTGGCTTTGTAAAAGCACTTGGCCATCAAGGAAATGTAAAGAGCCCAACGTATACTCTAGTTGAACCTTATCAACTTGCAGATTGGCAGGTGTACCACTTTGACCTTTATCGCCTAGCCGATCCTGAAGAGTTAGAGTTTATGGGAATTCGTGACTACTTTACTCCGGATGCTATCTGTTTGGTTGAATGGCCTGAGAAAGGTTATGGGATGCTACCAGAAGCCGATTTGGATATTGATATTCGTTACCAAGACGATCACCGTGTTGTTTCTTTAACCGCTAATAGTGAATACGGACAGCGCTTACTTAGTCAGTTGGAGTTATGTTGATTTCTAAACGCCTTATTTCAACAGTGGCCATGATGGCTGCTGTTTTTTCTATACTGTTTTCTTCACTTGTTTCTGCAAACTCACTGAAAAGTTTAAGGGTTTGGCCTTCTCCAGAAGAAACTCGTGTGGTTATCGACTTAAAATCAGAAGCGGACTTTAGCTATTTCACCCTGAGTAGCCCGAGTCGCTTAGTGGTTGATTTAAAAAATACCAGTCTTGCGACTAAGTTACCGGTCGAGGTGAAAGACAGCCCTGTTCTATCTAAGATTCGTAAGAGCTCACCGCCAGACAAAAACACCTATCGCTTGGTTTTTGAGTTAAAGAAGTCGTCTAAAGCAGAATTATTCAAACTGAGCCCGACCCCAGGTGGTCAGTATGGACACCGTTTGGTGATCGACTTACCTCATGGTGCGGCAAGTAAAGCGACATCGACACCGAGTAAGCCAACGGTAAGTAAGACCATTAATCAGGTTAAGCGCCAGAAAGATATTCTAATTGTGATTGATCCTGGCCACGGTGGTGAAGACCCAGGTTCGATTGGTCCTACGCGTAAATACGAAAAAAACGCGACTCTGAGTATTTCTAAGAAGTTAGCAGCTCAACTGAATGCGGTCCCGGGGATCAAAACTCGTATGACTCGTAATGCTGATTACTTTGTGAACCTGAATCGACGTGTTGCGATTGCTCGAGAGAATGAAGCTCACCTGTTGATCTCTATTCACGCCGACGCCTTTACGACGCCTCAACCAAGAGGTGGTTCAGTGTTTGTATTGAACACTCGACGCGCAAATACAGAGATCTCTCGTTGGATTGAGAATAAAGAGAAACAGTCTGAATTGCTTGGTGGTAGCGGTGCAGCGTTCACAAGCAATATTGATGATAAGAACGTAAACCAAACCCTGCTTGATTTGCAGTTTAGCCACTCTCAAAAAGAGGGCTACAAACTGGCAACGGCAATTCTGTCTGAAATGGGTAAGGTTGCGAAACTGCACAATAGCAAGCCGATTAACACCAGCTTAGCAGTATTACGTTCACCACAGATCCCATCAGTACTGGTAGAGACAGGTTTTATTTCGAATCCGACGGAAGAGAAGCTTCTTTTCCAACGTTCGCACCAAGATAAATTGGCACGAGCAGTGACTAAAGCGGTGGTTAAGTATTTGAAGGCTAACCCGCCTGAAGGGATTATCTTGTCTAACGCAACGTCATCAACGGGCAGCGTGAGCCAACATAAAGTCTCTCGTGGTGAGTCTTTGTCTGTGATTGCGAGCAAGTATGGTACGTCGACACAGACGTTGATGAAGTTCAACAATCTGAAATCGAGCAGCCTAGCAATTGGCCAAGTACTTAAGATTCCAGGCAGTGCTTCAACTTCATCATCAAGCAGTGCGGTTCAAACGAAGACCATCACTCACACGGTTAAGTCTGGAGAGTACCTAGGTAAGATCGCCAGCCGCTATAAAGTGTCGGTGGCTGATATTAAACGTGAGAACCGTTTGAAATCAGAGACGGTGAGAGTAGGCCAAAAGTTACGTATTACGGTTGAAGTTAAAGATGTTCCTCTGCGCAAACACAAAGTTGCAAGAGGTGATTACCTTGGCAAGATAGCTTCGAAATACGGCGTGAGCGTCAACAGCATTCGCCAAGCGAATAAGCTAAGATCTGACAGTCTAGCTATCGGCCAAGTGTTGATTATTCCTCACAAGTAGTCTTGGGAATGCTAAACAGCTTCAGGTATATCAATGATAAAAAATAAGAACTAGTGCAAACGTAGCAGCGTTTCCATCAATGGCAGTAAGGTAGCTATAAATATGACGATCAAAATACTGCCAGCTCGGTTAGCTAACCAAATCGCAGCGGGTGAGGTGGTAGAAAGACCCGCTTCTGTTGTAAAAGAGTTGGTTGAGAACAGTTTGGATTCTGGTGCGACACGTATCGATATTGATATCGAGAAAGGTGGCGCCAAGATGATCCGCGTTCGTGACAATGGTAAAGGCATCGTAAAAGATGAGCTTGCCTTGGCACTGAGTCGTCATGCTACCTCCAAAATCCACACTCTTGATGACCTAGAGGCGATCGTCAGCCTCGGTTTCCGTGGTGAAGCGCTGGCGAGTATTAGCTCGGTTGCGCGCTTGACCATGACTTCACGCCCTGCCACTCAAGATCAAGCTTGGGCAGCACACAGTGAAGGTCGTGATATGCAGGTAAAACTGCAGCCAGCAGCACACCCAATTGGTACTTCGGTTGAGGTGTTGGATCTGTTCTTCAATACACCAGCGCGCCGCAAATTCTTACGCACCGAGAAGACTGAATTCACCCATATTGATGAGTTGCTCAAGCGTATTGCATTAAGTCGCTTTGATGTGACGATCAACCTTCGTCATAACGGCAAGATGATTCGTCAGTACCGCGCTGCCAAGACAGAAGTTCAAGCAGAAAAGCGCATCGCTGCGGTATGTGGCAATCCTTTTGTTCGCCATATGCTTGAGATCGAACTTGAGCACCAAGGCTTAAAACTTCATGGCTGGATCACCACACCTGAAGGGGCCAGACAGCAAAGCGACCTGCAATACTGCTATGTGAATGGTCGTATGATGCGTGACAAGCTGATCAACCATGCGATTCGTCAAAGCTACGAAACCAGCCTGCGTCCAGACCAATTCGCGACGTATGTGTTGTTCATTGAACTCGATCCACATCAGGTGGACGTGAATGTCCACCCTGCAAAACATGAAGTGCGTTTTCATCAAGCGCGCCTTGTGCATGACTTTATTTACCAAGCATTGAGCGATGGTTTAGCGCAGAGCAAGCAGATCGATGCTGCACCAATCAATCAGTCGGCTTTTCATCAGTCAGAAGTGATTCATCATCAGCAAGATAGTACGAGCTCTGCAGTTGATGGTGTTGCAAGTTTCGCTGAGCCAGAAAGCGTAATGCCTAGCAGTTCGGATCAAACCCAAGTTTCGGATAGGGTGCGACACGCTATTGAGCAAACGCCTGCCTACCCGAGAAAAGCAGAATCAGAGCACGCTTTTGATAAGCCTCAACACAGCGTTAATGATGGTGGGCGACATTATGTTTCATCAATTAGCCCAAGCTCATCAACCAGTCCAAGTTCATTAGCTGGCCGAAGCTCGGCTACTAGTGACAGCAGTTTTACCGCTTCCTCTCGCCAAGAGTGGATAGAGTCTCGACCTGAACCTAAAAAAGAGAAAGAGCCACACCAACATCATGGTGAACCCGCGCCATCTAAGCGAGAAGTGAAAGCCTATAAAGAGCTTCTGAAAACGCCTGATTTTGATGATCAAGTTGTACAGCCTTCATCTTCTCAAGAGTATGTGGCACCAGTAGAAACCAGAGACAACTTAGAAAATAAAGAAAATAAAGAAGCTAAGCCTGCTCAACAGAACCCTGTTCATTTAAAGCCAAGAGCAGCAGTGACGGATTTGGGGAAAGCGGTCTCGATTGTGGAACGTCAGTATCTGGTAATGGGCAATAAGAACGGCAGTGTGCTGGTTTCCTTGGCTAAGGCTGAGTTATTGCGTGTTGTTGGTCAGCTTGATACTCGAGGTGGTGCGTTAAAAAGCCAACCACTATTGGTGCCTTTATCGATTAAGCTGGGTAGTGAACTTGTCGAAGTTGCTAAGGCGCTGAGTCAAACTCTGGCATTACTGGGGATTGAGCTTAAGGCGCGAAACAGCGAGGCGGTAATGGTGATGGGCGTGCCTTCTCCTTTAAGGCAGCAAAACTTACAAATTTTGATCCCAGATCTGTTATCTTACGCGGCTTCATTAAACGCTCAGATTGTTGATAAACACTCGGCTAATGTTTCTAACGACCTATTGCCATCATTGGTCAACTGGATCGGGATTCAAACCGCACAAGTAAAAAGCGACTACACTTTATCTGAAGCGGTTCAACTAGTTGGGGAACTAGAACAACTTTGGCATGGTCTACTTCCATTAGATGATCCAGAGTTTGTTAATCCTATCGACTTTTCAGCGACTATAGCCGCGTTTACGGTTTAATTTTTTCGCGACGACCTTTGTCTTTTTAGCTGAATACGTCGCGACACAAAGCCCTTTGCTAAAAAGCGCTAAAACAGAGAAGCAAATACAAAATATCATGACTGAAAAATTACCTTTAGCGTTGTTTTTAATGGGCCCAACGGCGTCAGGAAAAACAGATTTAGCTATCCGCTTACGTCAGAAATACCCTGTAGAGATCATCAGCGTCGATTCGGCATTGATCTACAAAGACATGGATATTGGTACCGCTAAACCGGATGCGGAAGAGCTTGAGCTCGCGCCTCATCGCTTGATTGATATTTTGGATCCAAGCGAAGCGTATTCTGCGGCAGATTTTCGTCGTGATGCGATCAATGAAATGAATAAGATTGTAGCGGAAGGCAAAATCCCGCTACTTGTTGGTGGCACAATGCTGTACTACAAAGCATTGTTGGAAGGTTTATCGCCATTACCAGCAGCGGATCAAGAGATTCGTAAGAAGATTGAAGCGGAATCTATTGAACAGGGTTGGCAGGCATTGCACGATCAATTAAGAGAGATAGATCCCGTATCCGCTGAAAGAATACACCCAAATGATCCACAAAGGCTTTCAAGGGCATTGGAAGTTTACCGAATTTCGGGTAAAACATTAACAGAGCTAACTCAAACGAAAGGCGATAGCCTGCCATTTCGTGTAAAACAATTTGCAATAGCTCCCAAGGAAAGGACTGAACTCCATCGCCGCATTGAGCTGCGTTTCGAGAAGATGATAGAAGCTGGGTTTGAAGATGAAATGAAGGCGTTGTACGCCAGAGAAGATCTTCACCCTGAACTGCCATCGATCCGATGCGTTGGTTATAGGCAGATGTGGGATTATTTAGACGGTAATTGTGATTTAGACGAAGCGGTTTTCCGTGGTGTCTGTGCAACCCGTCAGTTGGCCAAGCGACAAATCACCTGGTTGCGCAGTTGGGATGATTTAACTTGGTTAGATAGCGAAAACATTGATCAAGCGTTAGAAACTCTTTCAGATGCAATAGCATCTGATTAGTATTGCTGTGTATAATGTGATCGCTTTTGCGTGAATATACTCTGGAAAGGATCCGTTATTGAGGCTTTTAAAAATCACAGCCTTTCAATAACAACGGAGTTTTTTTATTCATTTAGCTCAGATGCAAAGGCCGCACCTTTTTGTGCACCACTAGCTAAATAATTACAACAAAATACAAATAAGGAAAATAAAATGGCTAAGGGGCAATCGCTACAAGACCCATTCCTAAATGCACTCCGTCGTGAGCGCATTCCAGTCTCTATCTATCTTGTTAACGGCATTAAGCTGCAAGGTCAGATCGAGTCTTTCGATCAATTCGTGATCTTATTGAAGAACACAGTAAACCAAATGGTTTACAAGCATGCGATTTCTACTGTGGTACCTGCTCGCGCAGTTAGTCACCACAGCGGCGAGCAACGCACGCCATCTGATCGTCCAGAGAAGACTGAAGATTAATCGTTCAATTTGTACAGCTTGCGCTGTAATAAGGAGTTGGTTGCTTGTTTGACCGTTATGAATCCGGCGAGCGAGCCGTACTTGTTCATATCAACTTCACGCAAGAGGGAGAATGGGAAGATCTAAGCGAATGTGAAATGCTGGTCTCCTCAGCGGGGGTAGAAACGCTACAAGTGATTACTGGTAGCCGACAATCCCCACTCCCTAAATACTACGTTGGAGAAGGTAAAGCCCTAGAAATCGCACAAGCTGTTCAGCTGACCGGTGCTGAAATTGTGATTTTTAACCACTCCCTCTCTCCTGCCCAAGAGCGCAACCTCGAGCAATTGTGTAAATGTCGTGTGATTGATCGCACGGGTTTGATCTTAGATATTTTTGCACAACGTGCGCGAACTCATGAAGGTAAGCTACAAGTTGAGCTCGCTCAGCTTCGTCATATCTCTACTCGACTGATTCGTGGTTGGACTCACCTTGAAAGGCAGAAAGGTGGTATTGGTCTTCGTGGTCCAGGTGAAACTCAACTGGAAACCGATCGACGTTTGTTGCGTGACCGTATAAAGGCAATACTACGTCGTTTAGCGAAAGTCGCTAAGCAGCGTGAACAAGGACGACGTGCTCGTAATCGAGCTGAAATCCCAACAATTTCTTTGGTTGGTTATACCAACGCAGGGAAATCAACACTTTTCAATCGCATCACAAGTGCTGGTGTTTATGCGGCAGACCAACTGTTTGCAACCCTAGACCCAACACTACGTAAGATTGATTTGGCAGATGTCGGGCCTGCAATTCTCGCAGATACCGTAGGTTTTATCCGTCATCTACCACACGACTTGGTCGCTGCGTTCAAGGCAACATTACAAGAGACGCAGGAAGCTGACATTTTGTTACATGTTGTTGATGCCAGTGATGACCGTTTTCGTGAGAACATTAAGGCTGTTCATGAAGTATTAGAAGAAATCGATGCTCATGAAGTGCCAACCCTTGTAGTCATGAACAAAATTGACTGCATGGAAGACCAAAAACCTCGAATTGAAAGAGACGAAGAGGGCGCACCTCGCGCTGTTTGGGTTTCTGCAATGGAAGGAGAAGGTATTGAACTGCTGTTTGAAGCTTTAACTGAGCGTTTAGCTAGCCAGATGGTTCAATTCCGGTTGTGTATTCCACATCAACATCAGGGCCGTATTCGCAGCTTATTCTTCGAGATGAAATGTATTCAACAGGAAGAGTATGATGAAAATGGTAACTTGTTGATAGATATCCGAATGCAACAAATAGATTGGTCTAAACTTGAAAAAAGAGAAGGGGCGCTCTTAGGTGACTTTATCGTTACCAAAGAGACTGCTACAGTATAACGTCATATCAAATGATGGAGCTTTCTAATGGCGTGGAATGAGCCTGGAAATAACAACAACGGCGATAATAACGGCCGCGATAATGACCCTTGGGGTAATAAAAATAATCGCGGCGGCCGAGATCAAGGACCGCCAGATCTAGACGAAGTGTTTAATAAACTAAGTCAAAAGTTAGGTGGCAAGTTTGGTAAAAAGGGTGGCAACGGTAACGGGCCATCTATTGGTGGTGGCGGTGCAATTGGCTTTGGTGTCATTGCCGTTATTGCTATTGCTATCTGGTTCTTCGCTGGTTTCTACACCGTTGGCGAAGCAGAAAGAGCAGTAGTACTTCGACTGGGTCAGTTCGACCGTATCGAAGAACCTGGTCTTAACTGGCACCCACGCTTCATCGATGAAATCAGTGATGAGCAACTAGTAAACGTTCAAGCGATTCGTTCTCTACGTGCTGCTGGCACGATGCTAACGAAAGATGAAAACGTTGTGACCGTTGAAATGGGTGTTCAATACCGTGTTTCTGACCCATACAAGTACTTGTATCGTGTAACGAATGCAGACGACAGTTTACGTCAAGCAACCGATTCCGCGCTTCGTGCGGTAATTGGTGACTCACTAATGGATAGTATCCTGACAAGTGGTCGTCAGCAGATTCGTCAAAGCACTCAAGAAACGTTGAACCGTATTATTGATAGCTACGATATGGGTATTCTGATTGTTGATGTGAACTTCCAGTCAGCACGTCCACCTGAGCAAGTGAAAGATGCATTTGATGATGCTATCGCGGCTCGTGAGGATGAAGAGCGTTTCGAGCGTGAAGCTGAAGCTTACCGAAATGACATTCTTCCAAAAGCAACAGGTCGTGCTGAGCGTTTGAAGAAAGAAGCGGTGGGTTACTCAGAGCGCACAGTTAATGGTGCTCTAGGTCAAGTTGCTCAATTCGAGAAACTGCTACCTGAATACCAAGCTGCTCCTGAAGTAACACGTAACCGTATGTACCTAGATACAATGGAAAAAGTGTACTCAAGCACATCGAAAGTCCTGATTGATTCTGAATCAAGCGGTAACTTGCTATACCTACCAATTGATAAGCTAGGCGCACAAGGTGGTTCTCAGTCGGGCTCTCGCCCTACAAAAGCATCATCAACTTACGATCAAATTGAGTTAGAAACTCAAGCGGATCCAAAGCCTAGCACTCAAACTCGTTCAGACAGTTCACGCCAAGGGAGATACTAATAATGCGTAAATTAATGATCCCTGTATTAGTTGTGACGATTGCCCTTCTATTGATGTCAGTGTTTGTGATTCAAGAAGGTGAGCGTGGCATGGTAATTCGTTTTGGTCGAGTTCTCGATGACAACGGCGTATCACGAATCTATGAACCAGGTCTGCACTTTAAACTACCGATGTTTGATCGCGTAAAAGTACTTGATGCTCGTATTCAAACGATGGATGGCCGTTCTGACCGTTTCGTAACATCAGAGAAAAAAGACGTTCTAATTGATACTTACGCAAAATGGCGTATTGCTGATTTTGGACGTTTCTATCTGAGTACCGGTGGCGGTAATATCATGACGGCAGAAGCACTTCTTGAGCGTAAAGTGACAGATGTTCTTCGTTCTGAAATTGGTTCTCGTGAAATTAAGCAGATCGTGTCAGGCCCTCGCAACAAGGACATCCTGCCAGACTCTGCTGATAGCGAAGTCGTCACAACGGTAGCGGCTGCAGAAGCACTAGAAGTTGATGGCGAACGCGATAAGATCATGGAAAACGTTTTGTCTGGAACGGCAGAAAGTGCGATGGCTGATTTAGGTGTTGAAGTTGTTGATTTTCGTATGAAGAAGATTAACCTTCCTGACGAAATCAGTGAATCTATCTACCGCCGTATGCGTGCAGAACGTGAATCGGTTGCTCGTAGACACCGTTCTCAAGGTCGTGAGAAAGCGGAAGTTATCCGTGCTCAAGCTGAGCTAGAAGTGGCAACAGTTCTTGCTGAAGCTGACCGTACAGCTCGAATCACTCGTGGTGATGCGGATGCAGAAGCAGCGAAGATCTACTCTGATGCGTTCAGCAAAGATCCTGAGTTCTACGGCTTCATGCGTTCATTGCAAGCTTATGAGACATCATTTAGCGATAAGAGCGATATTCTAGTATTGGATCCGAAGACAGACTTCTTCCAATACATGAATCAAGCAAGCGGCGCTCCAGCAAAATAAGCTGATGCGTTAGCGAATGCTTAGCTTAATAAGCAAAATACGTTAAAACTTAAAAGGCTCCCATTGTGGGGGCCTTTTTGTTTTCTATGACTTCTTTCAGGAGGAGACATGTTTGTGGATTCACTATTGGGGCGCGAGGGAAGGCGCTTAACAGAGTGGTACTTATAAACAGATTAGTACTTATAGGAACCTAACGGTAGGTCATGAAAGCGATAACGGCGCCAGCGACCACAAGACAGCCTCCAATGCGGCGCAGTTGCGTGTCTGGTTGCTCGCTCAGTTGCGCGACCATGTTTCTCCAGCCATTGGGTGCAATCAAGGGGCCGAGCCCTTCCACAATAAGTACGAGCCCAATAGCGAGCCAAATTGATTGAGACATGGTTCTGCCTTTTGTCTGTAAAAAAGCAATGATATCAGTATCTTTACACATCTGTCCCCAGTTATGGCTGGTTTATTTTTGTACAGCGTTAACGTTTATGAACAAAAAGTGACTGCAAGAAGTGTGATTCAGTGCTAGAATCCATTTTTAATTAGCAACAGAAATTGGAAAGATGGGAAATAACGTAGTCGTTCTAGGCACCCAATGGGGTGATGAAGGTAAAGGTAAAATCGTTGACCTTTTAACTGAAGATGCAAAATACGTGGTTCGCTACCAAGGCGGTCACAATGCAGGTCACACACTTGTAATTGACGGTGAAAAAACCGTTCTTCACTTAATTCCATCAGGCATCCTACGTAATAACGTTAAATGTGTTATTGGTAACGGTGTAGTATTATCGCCTGACGCACTTCTAAAAGAAATGAAGCCTCTTGAAGATCGCGGTATTCCAGTACGTGAACGTCTTTTCATCTCTGAAGCTTGTCCTCTAATTCTTCCGTACCACATTGCAATCGACAACGCGCGTGAAATCGCTCGTGGCGCTAAAGCTATCGGTACAACGGGTCGTGGTATCGGTCCTGCTTATGAAGATAAAGTTGCTCGTCGCGGTCTACGCGTTGGTGACCTTTTCGATAAAGAAGCATTTGCTGAGAAGCTAAAAGAAGTGATGGAATTCCACAACTTCCAACTAGAGCACTTCTACAAAGCTGAAACAGTAAGCTACGAAGAAGTTCTTGAGCAAGCGATGAGCTACGCAGATATGTTAACTGCGATGGTTATCGACGTAACTGACGAACTAGACGCAGCACGTAAGCGCGGCGACAAGATCATGTTCGAAGGTGCTCAAGGTACGCTACTAGATATCGACCACGGTACTTACCCATACGTAACGTCTTCTAACACGACTGCTGGTGGTGTTGCTGCAGGTTCTGGTTTCGGTCCTCGTCACATCGGTTACATCCTTGGTATTACTAAGGCTTACTGTACTCGTGTTGGTTCAGGTCCATTCCCTACTGAGCTATACGATGGCCTTGAGAAGCAAGACCCAGTTGGTAAACACCTAGGCGATGTTGGTCACGAGTTTGGCGCAACAACTGGTCGTCTACGTCGTACTGGTTGGTTCGATGCTGTTGCTATGCGTCGTGCAATCCAAATCAACTCTCTATCTGGTATGTGTCTAACTAAACTAGACGTTCTAGATGGCCTAGAAGAACTAAAAATCTGTACTGGTTACAAGATGAAAGATGGTTCTATCCTAGAAGTTTCTCCAATGGCTGCTGAGTCATTCGAAGAAGCGACGCCAATCTACGAAACAATGCCTGGTTGGTCTGAAAACACATTTGGTGCTAAATCTATCGACGCGCTTCCACAAGCTGCTCTAGATTACATCAAGCGTATCGAAGACCTAACTGGCGTTCCAATTGATATCGTATCAACTGGCCCAGATCGTAACGAAACTATCATCAAGGTTCACCCATACGGCGCATAATGCCTGCTGAGTGATTACCAGGCACGAACAGTGCTTTGATAATAAAATAGTTTTCTAAAAGCCGACTTTATTAAGTCGGCTTTTTAATACCTGCAATTTAGCCGTTCACTCTTTGATGGCGATCTTTTAAGCGTCATCAGGCAAAATATTGCCCATTAGCGGCAAGTTTTGTCTAAAGCCGTCGGGGTTATTGCCGATACAGATATCATGGAAAGTGAAGTTCACCCTGTTTTGTGCGTGTAGAAATCCTCTGCATTCCTCAATAGATAACTTTAGCGACAGATAATAGAGTGCAGGTATGAAGCTACGAATTGTGGCAGCTTCATTAATAATGGCGCTGAGCTCACCCTTGAGTCATGCTAATTTGGCTGATGTGGGAGAGCCCGTTCCAATATATACAGAAGCTGAACTGATTAATTTAATCGAAAATAATCAACATCTAGAGCGAGTGAAAGCTGATAAGTGCCAGTTAGTTGAAGATATCGTTGCTCGTGCAACGCGTATTAGCTTGCCTTCTTATGAGTTTTTATACGGTGATATGTTGGCTTGGGGTGTGTGTGTTCCACAAGATGTAGAGCTTGGCCTTTACTATATGGAAAACGCGGCACATCAAGGTTTACCTGCTGCATTAGAGCAGTTAGGTCGTTATTACTCTCGTGGTACTTTGGTACAACAAGATCAAGAGCGTGCGATTCCGTATCTACGTGAAGCGGCCTCTATGGGCAACTTAAGTGCGAGCATTCACTTAGCGGAACTCTTGTTACGTGACTACGGTAGCCCATTGGATTATGAAGATGCTTACCGTTGGTTGTATAATTCGGTAACCGCAGACCAAAGACAACACAGACGTATCACTGTGCTTCGTAGCGGCCTGGAACAGAGAATGCCAGACAATATTATTGCTCGAGCAAAGCGTCGAGACGTGTTCTGGTAATACCGAGCAAGAAGCCTGTAATGATCCCTGCACTCATTGTTACAGGAAACAAGACTTAAAAAGCCCCGCCTAATTTAGTTAGTGCGGGGCTTTTTACGTTTAGGAGGTCATGCTATTCGATTGCGAGTTTATTGAACAACCTCACCAGACTCAATTACCGTTTCACGAACAACCTTAGTGAAATCGAGTGCTTCTTGGCGGATCTTATCTTCGTCTACCGTTAGCATGTCGCGATCTTGCATGATGATCTTGCCATCAACGATGGAATGACGAACATTGCCTGAGTTAGCTGAGTACACCAGTGCTGAGTATGGGTTGTAGACCGGAACCATATTTGGCGCCTTAGTATCGATCACTATGATGTCAGCCAGTTTGCCTGCTTCAAGAGAGCCGATCTTATCTTCCATGTGCAGCGCTTTTGCTGCGCCCATGGTCGCCATGTCGATCACTTTGATCGGCGGCATCGCAGCACGATCTTTGTTAACTAACTTGTGAACCTTAGCGACTTGGTTGAACTCATCAATGGTGCTCAGTGTGTTACCAGACATTGGGCCATCAGTACCTAAACCGATACGCACGTTCTCGTCATACATCTTAAGGGCAGGTGATACACCTTTTGCTGACTTGATGTTAGCACTCATGTTATGAGCTACACCCATATCCGATTTCTTCACCAGTTCGATATCATGATCGTCAACAAGGATCATGTGTGCACCCACCAAGTTCTTGTTGAGTGCGCCAATGCTGTCCATGTATTGAACCGGGGACAATCCATCAGAACGCTCTGCGATTTTCTCTTCTTCACGGTGTGATTCTGCAAGGTGAATCATTACTGGAACATCTAACTCTAGGGAGAGCTTAGATATTTTCTGCAGGATCTCTGTGGTGTTGGTGTAAGGCGCATGCGGTGCAAACGCTGGTGTGATTCGCGGGTGATCTTTGTATTCTTCAATGAAGTTCAACGCGTACTTAATGCCTTCTTCGGCGTTGGCCGCATCGGCTACAGGGAACTTAATCACCGTTTCACCTAGGATGGCACGCATACCGATCTTATCGACGGTTTTTGCGACTTCATCTTCGAAGTAGTACATGTCGGCGTAAGTGGTCACACCGCCTTTCACCATTTCAACGTTACCTAGGTTGGCACCAATGCGTACCATGTCTCGCGATACTAGCTTCTTCTCTAGCGGAAAGATGTAACGGTGCAGGCGATCTGGCACATCATCGGCTAACGAACGGAAAACTGTCATTGATACATGAGTATGGGTATTGATGAGACCTGGCATAACGATATCGCCATCAACGTCTAACACTTGCTTAGCTTGGTACTGCTTCTCTAGTGAAGCATCACCAACCGCAATGATTTTGTTGTCTTTGACCACAACAGTACCGCTTTCATAAACCGTTTTGTCTTGGTTCATGGTTAGAACCATCGCATCGGTAATCATCAGGTCAGCCTTTTCCATTGCCGAACTTGCGAATGGGAACAGCGCTAGGCTCGCCATAGCTGAAGCCAATAAAGTGCGTTTTAGTTTCATATCATACCCAGAACAGGAGTTGGTAAAGTGCGTGGATAATAGTGTATTTCATTCATGGCGCAAACGTTTGTTTTATCGTTTGCTTGAAATTTTGATGATAATCCACGTCTATGAAGCGATGTTTCACAAAGTGAAGATATGTATCAATCTGAGGTTATTTGAGTGTTTTCTAAAGCATATCTGTAGCTTACCCCTAGCATCAGATATACTAGGGGTATATACCTTCCTTGCTTAAGCAGGCCCGCCTATGTCAAAAAACACACCAACGTCAGAAAATACGACAGCGACAACCACTGTTGATCCTTTTGCCGACCGAGAGTCGAAAAATTACGATAACCCAGTACCAAGCCGAGAGTTCATTATTTCGTTTCTAACAGACGCGAATATTCCGATGAACCGCAACGATCTATTCGAAGCTTTGGGTCTTGCTGGAGAGGAACAATATGAAGGGCTGCGTCGTCGTTTGCGTGCAATGGAGCGTGATGGACAGCTTATCTTTACTCGTCGTCAGTGCTACGCATTGCCTGAGAAGATGGAACTGATCAAAGGCTATGTGATTGGTCATAAAGACGGTCATGGTTGGGTTCGCCCAGACGGCAGTGTGGGTAAAGACAATGATATCGTGCTGCCGCATCATCAGATGAAAACCATCATGCACGGTGATTACGTATTGGTTCAGCCTACTGACAACAGTAAGCGTGGCCGTCGTGAAGGTCGCTTGGTTCGTGTGCTTGAAGAGCGTAAAACGCCACTTGTTGGTCGCTTCTTCCTAGAGTACGGCCATTCTTACGTTGTTGCTGATGATTCGCGTATTAGTCACGACATCCAGATCCCTACTGAGCATAAAGGCGGTGCTCGAATGGGTAATGTGGTTGTGATTGAAATTACGGATCGCGGTGGTCGTTCTCGTAACATGATGGGGAAAGTAACCGAAGTTCTTGGTGAAAACATGGCGCCGGGTATGGAAACGCAGATTGCGATCCGTACTCACCAGATCCCACAAGAGTGGCCTGAAGCGGTAGATAAGCAAATCGAAAACCTAGGTGAGCATGTTCCTGAAGAAGCAAAAGAAGGACGTGTAGACCTGCGTAAACTGCCATTGGTTACCATTGATGGTGAAGATGCGCGTGACTTCGATGATGCGGTTTACTGTGAAGCGAAGAAAGGCGGCGGCTGGCGTCTATGGGTAGCGATTGCTGACGTAAGTTACTACGTTCGCCCAGATACAGCGCTAGACAAAGAAGCGATTAACCGTGGTAACTCGGTATACTTCCCGTCACAAGTCGTGCCAATGCTGCCAGAAGTGCTTTCAAATGGTTTGTGTTCATTGAACCCTCAGGTAGACCGTTTATGTATGGTGTGTGAGATGACTATCTCAGACAAAGGTAAACTGTCAGGCTACAAGCACTACGAAGCGGTAATGAATTCTCATGCTCGTCTTACTTATAACAAAGTAGGCGCGATCTTAGATGGCAATGAAGAATTACGTGAGCGTTACGAACCTGAAGTACCACATCTTGAAGAGCTTCATAAGATGTATAAGGTGCTTAAGAAAACGCGTGACGAACGTGGTGCGATTGAATTTGAAACGGTAGAAACTAAGTTTATCTTCAATGCGGATCGTAAGATTGACCGTATTGAGCCAGTAATTCGTAACGATGCACACAAGATCATCGAAGAATGTATGATTCTTGCGAATATCGCATCGGCATCTTACGTAGAAAAAGCGAAAGAGCCTGCGCTGTACCGTGTTCACGAAACTCCGGGCGAAGAGCGCTTAATGGGCTTCAAGAGCTTTTTAAGTGAATTAGGTTTAACACTGGAAGGTGGTCTGTCGCCATCACCAGTAGACTATGCACAACTGATGCAACAGATTAATGAACGTGAAGATCGTGAATTAATCCAAACCATGCTGCTACGCTCAATGAAGCAAGCGGTATACAACGCGGATAACGCGGGTCACTTTGGTTTAGCTCTTAAACGCTATGCTCACTTTACCTCGCCAATTCGTCGTTACCCAGATTTGCTATTGCACCGTGCGATTAAGTACCTTATTGCGAAAGAAGAAGGTCGTAACAGCGAACGTTGGACGCCAACTGGTGGTTACCACTACACTTTCGATGATATGGACTTCTACGGCGAGCAGTGTTCAATGACTGAACGTCGTGCTGATGACGCAACGCGTGAAGTAAACGACTGGTTGAAGTGTGAATACATGCAAGACCATGTCGGTGAGGTGATGGATGGTGTGATTGCCAACGTGACTGGTTTTGGCTTCTTTGTTCGTCTAACTGAACTGCACATTGATGGCTTGGTACACATCTCAGCGCTAGCGAATGATTACTACCAATTTGATGCTGTTGGTCAGCGTCTAGTGGGTGAAAGCTCAGGTAATATCTACCGCTTGGGTGATTCGGTTAAAGTGAAGGTTTCTGCGGTTAATTTAGAAACTCGCCAAATCGACTTTGACTTAGAAGACACTGATCGTCAGCCGCGTGGCAAAGGCAAAACAGCCAAGAAGCGTGCAGCCGAAGCGATGAAAAAGGCGAAAAGCAAGAAGCGCTCAGCAGTGAAGAGTAATAAGCCAGGTGTATCAGCGAAGCCTATGGTTGAGCCAACTAAGCGACCTGACGGAAGCAGCGAAGGCCCTGCTAAGAAGAAAAAGCCAGCGAATAAAACCGGTGCTGCTAAAGCTCGCGCTAAGAAAAAGCGTGCTGCAAGCCGTAAGCCAAAGGCTGATAACTCTTAAGACTGATAGATCTTAAGGCTAAATAAGGCGCTCTGCTAATCAGGTTTAGCGCCTAACTGATTTAATTTAATGCGAGAGTATCAGGCGTAAGACGCTACTCTCGAAATGAACAACACAGAGAGGGATGCATCGGCATTGATGTCATTCTTCTCTGAGCAATAAGAGTAACTTGAGACAATGAGTAACGAATTTATTTACGGTATTCACGCGGTGAAAGCCGTACTAGAAAAAGATCCTGCACGTTTTATCGAAGCGTATGTATTGAAAGGTCGCCAAGACGAGCGTCTTCTTCCATTACTGAACCAACTGCAACAGTTTGGTGTGTCGATTCAACAGATGGGTCGTAAGCCGTTGGATGAAAAAGCACAAGGTGCGAATCACCAAGGTCTTATTGCTAAGGTGAAGCCTGCTAAGCAGCTTAATGAAACTCACCTAGACGATATCCTAGCGCAGCACGAACAGCCTTTGCTGTTAGTTCTAGACGGCGTAACAGACCCTCATAACCTAGGCGCTTGTCTACGTAACGCGGATGCCGCAGGTGTCGCTGCTGTTATCGTACCTAAAGATCGCTCTTCGCCGTTAACAGCAACGGTAAGCAAGGTTGCGTGTGGCGCAGCTGAAACGGTTCCTCTCGTGCGCGTAACCAACCTAGCTCGCACAATGCGTGCACTGCAAGAGCAGGGCGTATGGTTTGTGGGTACGGCAGGTGAAGCAACGCATGATATCTATCAAGCGAAGCTAACGGGTCCTCTTGCGGTAGTTATGGGTGCAGAAGGTGACGGTATGCGTCGTTTAACTCGTGAAACTTGCGATGATCTGATTAAGATTCCAATGGCAGGTAGCGTATCGAGCTTAAATGTTTCTGTGGCGTCGGGTATTTGCCTGTTCGAAGCGGTAAGACAGCGTTTAGCTCAGTAATGCGTTAACGCTGCTTTAAGTCTATGAATTTATTAGCGCTCACCACTTGCTGGTGGGCGTTTCTTTTTAGGCTGTTATAGCAAAATCCATCGGTTTGTCGGATGGCTAGATGGCGACAGAAAAACTGTTTCATTATTCACCAAATAGCGCTTGCCAATACCGGGTTCTTTCTATAACATTTGCCGTCCTTAAAACTCGGTCATTTATCTTTAGTTCCTTGCTTCCTCTGGACGACCGGGCCACTCGTGGAAGCTAATAATCCGTAAGGAGCAACCAAATGCGTCATTACGAAATCGTATTCATGGTTCACCCTGATCAAAGCGAGCAAGTTGCTGGCATGATCGAGCGTTACACTGGTTCTATCACTGAAGCTGGCGGTACTATCCACCGTCTAGAAGACTGGGGTCGTCGTCAAATGGCTTACCCAATCAACAAGCTTCACAAAGCTCACTACGTTCTTATGAACGTTGAAGCTGGTCAAGAAGTGATTGACGAGCTAGAAACTGCTTTCCGTTTCAACGATGCAGTTCTACGTAACATGATCATGCGCACTAAAGGCGCTGTGACTGAGCAATCTATTATGCTTAAGCAAAAAGAAGAGCGTGCAGAGCGTGCTCCTCGTCGCGAAGAGCGTACAGAAGCTAAACCAGAAGCAGCTGCTGAGTAATTCTTTTTTGGCTTAACGCCTTAAAAAATTCTCAACTTGTTTTAGGTCATTGATAGTTATTTCGATAATTGTGAAAGACCGCTTTACTAAATTTAAGATCAGGAGATAGCCCATGGCTCGTTTCTTCCGTCGTCGTAAATTCTGCCGTTTCACTGCAGAAGGCGTACAAGAGATTGACTACAAAGACGTAGCAACTCTTAAAAACTACATCACTGAAGCTGGTAAAATCGTACCTAGCCGTATCACTGGTACAAGCGCTAAGTACCAGCGTCAACTAGCTCGCGCTATCAAGCGTTCTCGTTACCTAGCTCTACTACCGTACACTGACAAGCATCAGTAATCGGTAATAGTTAATAATAGTTTAAGAGGACTAAGATAATGCAAGTTATTCTACTTGATAAGATCGGTAACCTAGGTGGCCTTGGCGACCAAGTAAACGTTAAATCTGGTTACGCTCGTAACTTCCTTATCCCACAGGGTAAAGCAGTTATGGCAACTAAAGACAACGTTGCTATGTTCGAAACTCGTCGTGCTGAACTAGAAGCTAAAGTTGCTGAGCAACTAGCTGCTGCTGAAGCTCGTGCAGAGAGCGTTAACACTCTAGAAGGCGTTACAATCGCTTCTAAAGCTGGTGACGAAGGTAAACTATTCGGTTCTATCGGTACTCGTGACATCGCTGACGCTATTACAGCGGCAGGTGTTGCAGTAGCTAAGAGCGAAGTACGCCTACCTGAAGGCGCTCTACGTAACATCGGCGAATTCGAAGTAAGCATCCAACTTCACTCTGAAGTTTTTGCTACTGCGAAAATCGCTATCGTTGCAGCTGAGTAATTTCAGTACCAAGACGAATTCTTTCTTTTGAAAGTTTTAAACACCAGCTTCGGCTGGTGTTTTTTTATGTCTGGAATATAGGAAAGTACAAGGAAGGGCTACAGTAGGTAAAAAGCTTACGGTGATCCATAAGCTGTTATTGCTGAACAAGTTGTTCTCAAGGTTAGAGGTGGCCTAAGATTAGAACTGGAAGAGCAAGTTGATCGATAGAACAGAGTCTTGTTTGCTTAAGCCTTCAGGCACTTTATCGTGGTACTGGCGAGAGTGAGCGATCTTCAGCGCGATATTGTCAGTAATATCGTTGATGGCTTCTAACTCAGTATCAAACTTTAGGTTACTGTGACCAGAGACAAGCGTCACGTCTGCCTTGAGCTGCAAATTCTTCAACACCTGCCATGACGTATTCACGTTGCCACGGAAAATTGCCTCTTCAACAATCTCTGGGAAGATGATGTCATCATCGTCGATCTCATCGAGGTTTGGCTCTTGGTAACGAAAACCTGGTCCCACTTCGACTTCCAACACAAACTCTTCGGTATTCGAAAACTGGTAACCCAGACCACTCGAAATTGTGTAGTCCTTAAAGTAAGCACTGTATCTCGAGTCGACTCCTTTGAAACTGCCGTAAAGGTAGGTTTTAGGACTTAACTTGTAGTCACTCTGAGCCGAGTAAGTCGATTGCCTTTTATCTTCCTCACCATCTTTATAGAGATTGTAGTATTTCCATTCGCCACTGGTTCTATGACGACCAGCTGTATACTCACCGTTCAGGCGTGCGTTAAGCGATCGTGAATCCGAATTACCAGTATGCGACTGATATCCAAATTCGACTTCCGTTTTTAGCGGGCTCGGTAGTTCTGTATCACTTGTATCACTCGGTGCGATATCCATATCTTTTTCTTCAGGTGTCGGTGCAACGACGATCGGCTCAGAAGTAGGTTCTGAAACTACTATAGAGTCGAGGATTGCATCAACAGAGTCTTTAGCATCATCAGCTAAGGCCATCGGAGCGCTCAGGAGACCAGTGCTTAGAAGACCAGTGCTCAGAGCCAATAATTTGGACACGCATACCTCTAGTTATACAGTGAGTGAATGGCAGGATCGTAATGCTACCCTTGGTTAATTCCGTCAGCAATAGGTAAATTCTTCCTGAAGAATAAAACAAACTCATAGGATCGGATTACAAACGGATGTTCTTGGGTATAATGAACGATCATTATTAGTTATTGAGTGTAGTCATAGTGGATACCAAAAGTCAGAAATCAGCCAACGATCAGGTGGACGCCATCAAGGTCCCGCCACATTCATTAGAAGCTGAGCAATCTGTTATTGGCGGTTTGTTATTAGATAACGAACGCTGGGATACAGTTGCCGAAAAGGTTGTGGCCAAAGACTTTTATAGCCGTCCTCACCGTCTGATCTTTGAAGCGGTAAAGGATATCCTTGAAGAAAGTTCTCCTCTGGATCTTATTACACTCTCTGAACATTTAGAGCTGCGTGAGCAACTTGAAGAAGTGGGTGGCTTTGCTTACCTTGCTGACTTAGCGAAAAACACACCAAGTGCCGCAAACATCAATGCGTATGCGGATATCGTAGCGCAACGTGCACTTGTTCGTAGCCTGATTGG
Source organism: Vibrio sp. 10N.239.311.G01 (assembly GCF_041465805.1). Classification (NCBI taxonomy): domain Bacteria; kingdom Pseudomonadati; phylum Pseudomonadota; class Gammaproteobacteria; order Vibrionales; family Vibrionaceae; genus Vibrio; species Vibrio sp. 10N.239.311.G01. The sequence continues at coordinate 23,495 of NZ_JBFSRM010000034.1, read as the reverse complement.
TGTCGCGAATGAGATTGCTGATTCTGGTTATGACCCTCAAGGTCGTACTTCGGAAGAGCTGGTTGATCTTGCTGAAAGTAAAGTCTTCGCGATTGCCGAAGGCCGTGCAAGTGAAAACGAAGGTCCACAAAACGTTGATAGCATTCTAGAGAAGACGCTAGAACGTATCGAGATCCTATACAAAACGCCGCAAGATGGTGTGACAGGTGTCGATACTGGCTTCAACGACCTCAACAAGAAAACAGCAGGTCTACAAGGCTCTGACTTAATTATTGTTGCTGCTCGTCCATCGATGGGTAAAACCACATTTGCGATGAACTTGTGTGAAAACGCGGCGATGAAGCAAGACAAACCGGTTTTAATCTTCTCGCTAGAGATGCCAGCCGAACAGCTGATGATGCGTATGCTTGCGTCACTTTCTCGCGTAGACCAAACCAAGATTCGTACTGGTCAGCTAGATGATGAAGATTGGGCTCGTATCTCGTCGAGTATGGGTATTCTGATGGATAAGAAGAATATGTATATCGATGACAGCTCGGGTCTAACGCCAACAGAAGTGCGTTCTCGTGCTCGACGTATCGCTCGTGAACACGATGGTATCTCTATGATCATGATAGATTACCTTCAATTAATGCGTGTACCTTCGTTATCTGATAACCGTACTCTTGAAATCGCCGAGATTTCTCGCTCATTGAAAGCGTTAGCAAAAGAGCTCAACGTTCCGGTTGTGGCACTTTCTCAGCTTAACCGTTCCCTAGAGCAACGTGCTGATAAGCGCCCAGTAAACTCGGATTTGCGTGAATCAGGTTCGATTGAGCAAGATGCCGATTTGATCATGTTCATCTATCGTGATGAGGTTTATAACCCAGATAGTTCCTTGAAAGGCATTGCTGAGATCATCCTTGGTAAGCAACGTAACGGTCCGATCGGTTCGGTTCGTCTTACGTTCCAAGGCCAACACTCCCGATTTGATAACTATGCAGGCCCTGCATTTGATGATGAGTAATCGCTAATGACTTACATGAAAGCGGCGACGGCGAGCATTGACTTAAACGCGCTCGAACATAACCTGAACCAGATAAAGTCGAAGGCTCCTCAGTGCAAGGTCATGTCTGTTGTGAAAGCCAATGGCTACGGACACGGCTTACTGCATATAGCCAAGCATTCAAAAAGCTCTGATGCTTTTGGTGTGGCGCGTATTGAAGAAGCGTTACAACTTCGTGCTGGTGGCATTGTTAAACCTATTTTGTTGCTGGAAGGATTTTACTCTTCGGGCGATTTGCCAATCTTGGTGACCAATAACATTCAAACGGTGGTGCATTGTGAAGAGCAATTAAGCGCGCTAGAGAATGCGGATTTGGAAACACCCGTTGTGGTATGGCTAAAAGTCGACAGTGGTATGCACCGATTAGGTGTTCGCCCTGAGCAATACCAAAACTTTGTTGAGCGTTTGCATCAATGTGCGAATGTTGCCAAACCTCTACGTTACATGAGCCACTTCGGTTGTGCTGATGAACTGGATAGAGCAACCACCGTTGAACAGACAGAGCTTTTCTTGTCGCTTACTGAAGGTTGTGAAGGGGAGCGTTCACTTGCTGCCTCTGCGGGTTTACTCGCTTGGCCAGACAGCCACCTTGATTGGGTTCGTCCGGGAATCATATCTTACGGTGTCTCTCCGTTTGTTGATAAATCAGCGCAAGAGCTTGGATTTTTGCCTGTGATGACCCTGACCTCACACCTAATTGCCGTTCGCGATGTGAAAGCCGGTGAAAGTGTGGGTTATGGCGGAAACTGGACCAGTGAACGTGATACCAAGGTTGGTGTTATCGCGATTGGTTACGGTGATGGTTATCCTCGCACTGCACCTAACGGCACCCCAGTATTCGTTAATGGACGAAAAGTACCAATCGCAGGGCGTGTGTCCATGGACATGCTAACAGTTGACCTTGGTCCTGATGCTACGGATAAAGTGAGTGACGAGGCGACGCTTTGGGGTAAAGACTTACCCTCAGAAGAAGTGGCTGAACATATCGGCACTATCGCTTACGAGCTCGTGACTAAACTGACGTCTCGCGTGGCAATGGAATACGTAAAATAGATATGTTCAAGCGAACTTCTCGATACTGGTTAATGTCTGCAATGGCAGTAACTGGTGTCAGCTTTTCTTCTTCTGTTCTAAGTGAAGAAAAAGACTCCGCTTTTGTTCCTTTCTATTTCAGTACTGAAACCATGGGCAATACCTTTGGGGTTGCTGGTGTCGCAAAGGGCGTTTGGCAACCTCAAGCGGCTCTGTTTGGTATGGCTTTGTATTCAGACAAAGACAGCTATGTCGGTTTTCTATCGGCCTTTAATTATGCCTTGTCTGAGAATATCTTGTTTAGTACTCAGATGTATCAAGCGCGCTTCAACGACAACCCGTATTACATTGGTTCTCAAGGCGATAATGATTCATCTATTGATGATAAAACCATTGCCGATGGCTTAGAGCAAAACTATCAGTTTGAATTTAAGTATTTGCTACCTTGGGGCAATGTTGCAGAACATGGCTTGTTAGGGGCTTTTCAGCCAATCAAAGATGTGAGTTTTGCTTCGCCAGTCGAATCGGGTGTCAGCTCGATTATCTTCACGCCTTTTTATACGGCTCGTGAGCTAGAAGGTTTAAACAACACTGAAGAGGCGACAGGCTTTAGTCTGGCATTGGATTGGGATAACCGTGATAGCACACGTAACCCGACCAGAGGTTCTCACACTAACCTTGAGTTCACCACTGGCGCAGAGAGTTGGTCTAACGATGACTTGTGGCTTAAGTGGACCTTCCAAAATAGCCAGTACTTTGCTTTAGGTCCTTTAGGGGACTTATTCGATCAACAAGTTTTAGCATTCGATTTCTATACGGCTGATACACCAACCTGGGATAACTGCTCTGGGCAAGATTGTGCTCGTCCACCGGAAACTGAACAAGCTCGACTTGGTGGTTTATATCGCTTACGAGGTTATACCGGAGGTCGTTACCACGGACGTTCTGCGGTTCATTATTCTGCTGAGTACCGAGTGATTCCTGACTGGCAACCTTTGGGTGATATCCCGCTGATTAATTACTACGATTTGCCTTGGTGGCAATGGGTAGCGTTTGCTGAATTAGGGCGCGTTGCCGATGAGTACGACATCAAAACACTGCACTCGGACATGAAATGGAGCTTAGGTGGCGCGGTGCGTTTCCAAGTGGAAGGTATTGTTGTACGTGCTGAGTTGGCGCGAGGTGGTGACGAAGGGGCCTTTAGGGTTATGATAAACCAGCCCTTCTAAACCTTTCGGCCTACAGTAGGCCAAATACTATTTTTATAAGAGTGGTCGTGGAAACACACCACTCTTTTTTATTAACAAGATATTGTTTTTATTAAGGAGATCTTGTTTTCAAGCAGTCTACTCACCTTGCATCGTAGCAATCACAGTTCGGCTTCCACCACAATCTCGGTGCTCTCCTAAGTAAATACCCTGCCATGTTCCTAAAGCTAAACGACCATTGCTAATTGGTATTGTCACACTGGTGCCAAGTGTCGATGCTTTAATGTGGGCAGGCATGTCATCATCACCTTCATAGGTGTGTCTGTAATAAGCGGCTCGCTCGGGTACGAACTTATTGAAGTGTGATTCCATGTCGCGGCGAACCGTCGGATCGGCGTTCTCATTGAGTGTGAGGCTGGCAGAAGTATGTTGAAGAAAAAGATGTAATAAACCAACAGATAGAGAATTGATATCGTTTATCTGTTGTTCAATTTCATCAGTAATGAGATGAAATCCACGCTTTCGTGCATTTAGGTGTATAGTCTTCTGAATCCACATACGCCATCCTTTATAATGTGTTTGGAAAAAAAGTGGTTTAACGCTATCTTTTGAACTTGAATTTATCAGCTATCGCTCACATTTAATTATGTTAGAGCCTGAGTCAGCATCGATCTCTCTATCAGGAAATCGAATCCTGATTTATCTCAAGGTGGCGCTCTTCATATACGGCATAATACGTCGTGAAAAAAAATTACAAAGAATCTTTCAGTGGTGATGCGGTCTGGTCATCATAGAAAAATATAAACTTTCGCCTAATCGGGGGTTCTATTCATCACTTAGGTGACGTCTAGAATAAAACCTACAGTAATATCGGGATAGATACCATGTTGAAAAATATCAACCCAACGCAAACACAAGCGTGGAAAGCTCTAACTGCACATTTTGAGTCTGCTCAAGATATGGATATGAAAGAACTATTTGCTCAAGATGCAAAGCGTTTCGAGAGCTTTTCTACTCGTTTCGGTTCGGACATCTTAGTGGATTACTCTAAGAACCTTATCGACGCTGAAACGATGCAGCACCTATTTGCTCTTGCAAATGAGACTGAAGTTAAGTCTGCAATTGAAGCTATGTTTAGCGGTGATGCAATCAACAAGACTGAGGGTCGTTCAGTACTTCACACTGCTCTACGTAATCGTAGCGATAAGCCAGTAATGGTTGATGGCAAAGACGTAATGCCAGCAGTTAATGCAGTACTAGCAAAAATGGAACTGTTCACACACCGTATCGTTTCTGGTGAGTGGAAAGGTTACACCGGTAAAGAGATCACTGATGTTGTCAACATCGGTATCGGCGGTTCAGACCTTGGTCCATACATGGTGACTGAAGCACTAACGCCATACAAAACGCGTCTAAACATGCACTTTGTTTCGAACGTAGATGGTACTCACATTGTTGAGACACTTAAGCCTCTGAATCCAGAAACAACGCTATTCTTAGTGGCATCTAAAACATTTACCACTCAAGAAACAATGACGAACGCGCACTCTGCACGTGATTGGTTCTTGGCTGAAGCGGGTGACAACGCACACGTTGCTAAACACTTCGCTGCACTATCAACTAACGCAACTGCGGTCGCTGAGTTTGGTATTGATACTGACAACATGTTCGAATTCTGGGACTGGGTTGGTGGTCGTTACTCACTATGGTCTGCGATTGGTCTGTCTATCTCTCTTTCTATCGGCTTCGATAACTTCGTTGAGCTATTAGATGGTGCTCATGAGATGGATAACCACTTTGCTTCAACTGAATTTGAAAGCAACATTCCTGTTATCCTTGCGCTTATCGGCGTTTGGTACAATAACTTCCACGGCGCTGAGTCAGAAGCGATTCTACCTTACGATCAATATATGCACCGTTTTGCGGCTTACTTCCAACAAGGCAACATGGAATCGAATGGTAAATTTGTTGACCGTGACGGCAATCCAGTAGAATACCAAACTGGTCCTATCATCTGGGGTGAACCAGGTACAAACGGTCAGCACGCTTTCTACCAACTGATTCACCAAGGCACTAAGCTGATCCCATCAGACTTTATTGCTCCTGCTATCAGCCACAACCCAGCATCTGATCACCACCAGAAGTTGATGTCTAACTTCTTTGCTCAAACTGAAGCGCTTGCTTTCGGTAAGACAAAAGAGACAGTAGAAGCTGAATTCCTAGCGGCAGGCAAAACAGCAGAAGAAGCAGCTGAACTTGCGCCTTTCAAAGTGTTTGAAGGTAACCGTCCAACGAACTCAATTCTTGTTAAGCAAATCACTCCTCGCTCTTTAGGTAACCTAATCGCGATGTACGAGCACAAGATTTTCGTTCAAGGCGTAATCTGGAACATCTTCAGCTTCGACCAATGGGGTGTAGAGCTTGGTAAGCAACTAGCAAACCAAATTCTTCCAGAGCTTGCTGACGATGCTCAAGTAACCTCTCACGACAGCTCAACAAACGGTCTAATCAATGCATTTAAAGCGCTTAAAGCTTAAGACTGTTTAAGTAACACCAAGTAATAACTGTAAACGCCAACCTTTCGGTTGGCGTTTTTTATGTCCGTTGATTTTACGGCAATAAAAAAGGCTGACGTATGTACGTCAGCCTTTCGTTTTATATTTACTCGATTGTCTCTATTCGAAACAGATCTCGATGAAAGCATTACCCCATTGAGATGAGAAAGGCATGATGATGATTGCCCCATCACACTTGTGACGAATCGTATGACCTTTACCGGAAACCACGATTGGTGTTGCCATATCGAAGTCAAAACCGCTTTCCGCAAGAATACGTTTCGCACCGCCAGTCACCATGTTAGTGATTTCACCCACCATATCGGTCACTTCTTCGTTGAGGCCGTTTGGTCGTTCACCAAGCATGTTTTCCATGATTTCGAGAGCGAGACCTTCATCAAAGGTGATCGACATAGAGCCACGAGATTGTGTACCCACCATACCAATTAGGCCGGATACATCACCACGAGCGATTTCATCTTTCTTAACTCTCGGTTTTTGTGGCTTCAATTCTAGAGAAGCCATCGTTTTTAATACGTTCATCAAAGAAGCTAAAAACGGGTTTACAAATTCAGCGCGCATAATGTTCTTCTATAATCTTATTCTTTCATCTCGGAGGAGCAAGATTGGCAAATGCCATGCGATTCAATGACATGATTCGTCAATTGAAAGCCATGCTTCTCAGCGTTACTGGCGAGTAGGGTGACAAGCGCATCGTCCTGCAGTTCTATCACAGTGCCACATTTATCGCAGATCAGTAGTTGGGAGAAATGTTTGTTGGCATTGCAAGAGCAGCAGCATATGAAGCTATTGGTTGACTCAACTCTGTGAATGAAACCTTGCTCCAACAAGAAATCCAAAGCGCGATATACTGTAGGTGGCTTGGCTTGCGGTTCACTGACTTTCAACTGCTCTAATAATTCATAAGCACTGGAGGCTTTTTTATTAGAGAGGATGAGCTCAAACACTCGCTTTCTTTGAGGTGTTAATCTAACGCCTCGCGATGCGCATATCCCTTCAACTTGCTCTATTAATGTGTGGTCCAAATTTTTCACCATTCAATCGGACATCCCTAATCAAACCTTATTTCTAGGTTACTACGTTTTGGGAGCCAATGATTTCTATTAAAGTCAGGTACAGAGCGTATTGTGACCCACGACTTTGAATAAGACAAGGTAACTCAAAATGACAGTGTGACTCAAGGCATAACTGATTAATGAGGTTGAATTAGAGATCTGGTGAATAGGTTTATAAAAAAGTATGAGGTAAAGTTGATATGACATCTTCATTTGAGTTCAATTTAGCTCAATTAATTTTTCTTACAATAATGTGCTGTTTTAAATCACATTTCTTATCGCATATTGTTCCTTATTCGCTAAAATCGATGCCTAATATAGACTAGAAGAAGACTATTGACCCCTCCTGTCAACATGAGCTTGTCATGGTGTATTGGAGTTTTAGTCTTTAATTTCAAATGCTTGGAGTTAAGCTGTGGAGCAAGTAAACAAAGAATCATTTCTGAAACTGTTGTCCATCTATAATCAAAGAGAAAAACGTTATCAACAACGTTTGGATGACTTTAAGGCCATGAGGGATAAGCTTGAAGAAGTGGAAGAACCAAGAGTTAAAAAAAATGAGCTATACATCAAACTGGCTATAGCCGCAGCTATTATTTTAGTCATCGCCTTTATCTTTATTTAAGTCGTCAAATTGGAAGGGAATAAAATGAAAAAGCATTTTGACGCTTTGGCTAAAGCTTCATTAGAAAGTAGTCATCTTAACCTTGGTGAATGGTATGAAAGCTATGGTTTAGCACTGCACTTATTCAAGTCTGATAGCAAAATTTACACAAAGGCGATGAAAAAGCGAGACGGTCATAAAAAGCACATTGCAAAATATATTGAACCTAAGTTACTCACCACGGAAGGAGTAACTGAGGAGTTTAAAAAAATAATGCGTTGGAAGACCTTTGTTGAACGATGGGACGCATATTACGAACCTATTGCAAAGCCTCAAGATCGCGTGCATCACTTGTCTGCAGTATTGGAGGCTTTGTCCGATGAAGATGTTCCACGAGCTTTAATCGAAATCGATAATTTGCCGGTTGACTACTTGATCAACGATACTTTTTGGGGCGAGGTCATTCTCTTTATCGTTGCCGCAAGATCAGGAGATCAAGAGCAGGCCCGATCAATAACGCAAGAACTGTACAACATGGCGCAGAGCGATCACAACACAGCGTTACTTAGCCATTTGTTACCAGCTTTATGTAAGAAATATTTAGATGAAGAGTATTATCCATGGCAAATGAAGGCTCGTGTAGTGAACTGGAATGGAGAAATTTATCATTGTGTTCCGGTATTAATACACAACTTTGATGCTTTTGGTGGTCAAGAGTACATAAACCATACTCCTGTCAGACAACGTGCTCGCGTTGAAAGAAAACATAGCGTGGATTACGTGTATTCTACAGACCGTTATGGAAACCGAGGTCAAAGCATCGCGAGTGCGACTGCTAATGTTGGAATCGCCGTAGCGAGTGCGACAGGTAAAGTTATCGGCCATACTTTGCTTTTGGGCGCCGCAGGGGCGATATATCTAGCGTTAGCCGGTAAGATTCGAGTAAATCACTACAATAATTCCAATCATAAGATAGTCTTAAATCGTAAGACCGAGATGCCTGTCAATTCGTGTGGTTATATCGTGACTAAACAGAACAGTACTATTGAACCATGGCAGGATGAAGAGGGGAGCGAAAGCATAGACAATAGCTTTTCGTTTTTGAACTTCACAGATGGTTTGGCTTATCCATGTCGAAAGGGGTATGACATCCCAGATGAACAAGGGCTTATTCAATTATTATTTGATGAAATAATGTAATCATGATTTGTATTTATGAGTTTTTGAGCCTTTGCTTTCAATCAAATTGAACCATTAAATACGTCCACTCCAACAACATATCAACAATCGAAATCAATGGTTGGAGTCATCATATATTAGCACTTTGCGGTCTCCGTGCTTGGAGGCCGACTTTGTCGTGCTCAGCGTGTGAAACCCAGTTATGTCACATATAAGCTACCAACGGATAAGGATCTCATGTTTTCACCACCTTCACGTGTAACCACGCTTTCAAGAGGGCTGCTTGTCACTACTATTGCTCTTATTCAGGGATGTTCATCTACAGATAAAGTAACACCACCACAACCAACCTTGGAGCGAGGGCTTGGATTACCTGCAGATGCAAAACTAATCTCGAATCATAACTCAGCAGAGGGGCGAGAAATGTTTCGTGATATGCAGTTGGCGTTAAAATCGCGCAATCTTTATCAAACCATGGGAGGGGATATCTCTTACATCAAAGGACAGTGCCCTATTGATGTTATCGCCCACCGTGGCAGCTCTAATTATGCTGAAAACTCTCGTAATGCGATTCAAATGGCGGCGGTAAGTGGTTTTGATGGAGCAGAAATTGATGTGATGCTGACGCGTGATAAAGATTGGGTTGTACATCACGACATAGAAACAGGAAGAGCAACCGCTCGTAGTGATGGTAAGCGATATCGCGTGAGTCGTATGAAGAGTAGTGAGTGGAACTCTCTGAGTGGAAGGAGCCCTGACGGAACATTAGATGGGTATCGTCCCGCTTATTTCAATGAAGCCGTGAATGATTGGTACCATTACGCAACGATTGAACAACCCCTTAATATTGAAATAAAAACATCAGATGGCTCCATGGAAGATTTGTTTAAACTCGACGAAATGGCCAGACAAAGTCTCCCCTATAGAAACTATTTTTATTCATCAATGGATATGGACGTTCTGAAAAAAATGCGGGAAATCAATTCAAGTGTTTATCTTGGGTATGCATGGGAGCCTCATTCGGCGTCGGTTGCTCAGTTTAAGCGGGATGCAAAACGAGGCATGGGTTCTGATGATTATTATCAGGAAAATCAAAAAAATATCGATCGCGCTTTTGCAATGGAAAGTCGTTATCGTAAGCACAAGCCAAAACATTCAGCGAAAACGGTGAAACGAATACTTGGTCCCAATAGTGGCTTACATGTTGATATAAGAAGTTACCAACAATACGCCACAATTTATAGCCGTGCGAAAGCGCAAGGCATGAAGGTGGTGACTTATACGATTAACGGAACGGATTACCACCAAGATCAATTGGTCTCGTTAGCTAAGGCAGGTCGACCTCTGCCAGATGAGGCGATCATGGATACCAGTAAGTTCTCTATTTGTCAGCAGCTTGCTCCACAGCTTGTCGTTCAATCAAATGGCTACCAACCCACAACGTTAGCAGGCGAAACCGTTGCTGGCCTACCCAATGACGCTGATTTTCACCGACTCTATGAACAAATAGATTACCTCAAAGATGGCCATTACATCACTAACCGAGGTCTCATTAGGAGTGTGTCATATTCCAAGCCTGCTAGCGTGAAAGGTGTGAAAAAAAGAACGCAAACAACGCAGAGCGCGAAGCCAGCAGTGCTGTTTGATATTCAAGATGAAGATTTAAATTTAAGTAACGATGCGATCAGCATTTCGATGCCGACAGAAAAATGATGTTTGATGAGAACAGGGATAGACAAATTATGGAAGCGTTAAGATGAAACCAGTTCCTAGCCAGGACGTAATAACCACAAATAATAAGAAGCCGAAATGGTTGGCTGTTTTGTTGTTTTTTTGTTCACTTCTTTATCTTTTTCCTGAAGTCGCTTTCAACGCCAAGTTGGTTGAAATTGCGGGTGGAATCGATGTTAGTGATGCTCAATTACATAAAACGGAGCTATTTGGCCGAACCATCTCAGGGATCGGGGTGACTTTAATTGTTGCGGATTTTCTACTTAAAGGATGGCTGACCACGACGAAGTTTCGCGCTATTTCATCGTTGGTCGTGATTACAGCTTTGGTTTGGCCAACGGTTTTTTTTGGTCAAAAGGCGGTAATAGATAAATGGTTGATTGAACCGAGTAGTGCAAAGCAGAGACAGGAGGCTTTCTTTTCCTCTGTACTGCGATCTAGTTTAGCGATGAATGCGATTAATATCGAAGGGATCCCTTATAACTCAGAGGCGAGTACCGAGTCGTCAGAAATGACTTTTCTCGCTTTGATCGGTGGGTTGGTTTACAGCAATGATGCATTCTTAAGTCATATTGATGATAAGAAAGTTCAAATTTTGGATCGTTATATTCAAAATCGAGCAAACGCCAATTTCGATGAGCACTATGCGAACTATAAAGTATTACGGAGTGAAGTTCAGCAATCGTGGCATCAATATCAAAAACATGTTGGGGCGTATAATCAGACGGTAGAGTCTCGCCATCAAAAGGCCAATCAAGCGTGGGAAGAGGTCGAGTCGACCGTCGCGACGGGGTATCGTGATTATCAACAGGCGAGTAAGGCCTATTTAACGAGAGCAGAGGCGAGAGCACAAAGAGTTGCACAACCTATTTTTGACCTATTTGATGATAAAGAACGCTGTTATAAACGCAAAGGAAGCTCAAGAGCCAATTGTATCAGCCGCATTGAAGATCGCTATGAACGCTTATTAAAAGATAACTCGATTCCCCACCAACCGATGGATTATTGGTTAGAGAAAACCTTTCGACGAACGAAAGGTGAAACATCTTGGGGGGAAGCATTCGGTTCTCTAGGCTTATCAGTTATCCAAGCCGGTATTGAGCAGGCGACAGGGCAAGCTGGAGAAGCCATTCAAGATAAAACGTATACCAATAGTGTCGCTCATTACACACCACGAATACTGGCAGTGTGGCAAAAACAGTTCTTAAAAGAGACCGGTTATCCTATGGGAATCGACTCTATGTCGGAGTTTCGCTCCCACTCTACAACAGCAAGTAAGGTTCGTACTCAAGTTCATCGAAAGGGGATCCATTTAGACTCCAATTGGCAAATAAACCAAATTAGCGTGTTTAAAAATGCAGTCAGAAACAAAGTTATGAAGGACACCAAAGCTCGTTGGCATGCCGAGGCAAAGCAGCGGGGTTACGACATTGAACCGAACTTATCTTGGAATGATTTTCAAAAAGTAGCCGAAGTTCAGCAACAAATAAAGAATCGTATGGGCGAACGTTATTACGTCGAGCCCATGATGGCGACGTGGAATAATAAGCAATTTTACCAACAGGTTATTGTTCCAAATGTGAGGCGTGAGAGAGATTATTGGCTAGGTTATATTGAGGCGTCACGCGCTCAGTTTGCTGATGATGGCCCTTATGCTGAACAAGGCAAAGCGGCATTGCGTTCTATCATTGTGCCGCCAATATCAATGGGACTATCGCTATTTCTCGTTGTCCTAACGGTGTTTAAGCTGCCAGGAAAATTTATCGTGTTGATGAATTACCATAAACCACGGCCAGCACCGAACTTGAAGAGCAAGGCTCTGAATATAGGCAGCTCGTTTATCGTCATATTCGTTATTCTTGTTGTGCCTGTGAATGTATTTTCATCCAAGTACACTCAAACGGACTCAACGATTGGCTTTTTCTTAGAGCAAGTCAGTGACACACTATCTCCGTCGGCTTCTTATGCCGTTCGTTGGGTGATACATACTCAACCGTTGATTCATCCACTTGGCGCTCAAATAGACAAAAGTATGCGTATTACTGATGGGTTTTCTACCTCTTTGGAGCATTCGGTAGCGGAGTTGGATGGTGTTTTTGCTCGTTATTTAACTCAGCGTGCTGAGAGCGAACCGGTGAGTTCAGCTAAAAACAATAATGAAGCCCAAACGGAGTTTCCTATGTACATCAATTCAAATGCACAGAACCAACCGGGTTTTAAGGTTCGAATAATGAATATTAAGCCTAGGTACCAAGCCGGTATGCGATTGCCAGAGGGTAATTATGATGTTGAGGTCCGTGCCAATGGATACCAACCAAAGCGTTTATGGGTAAAGCACAGTAAAGGAAAAGCCTCTCACCGAATCGAACTTGAAAAGTTGGTTATTTAAGTCCGCGTCATAGAAAGTGAACAGAAGAAAATGATCTGCTCCTTCCACTAAAAAGGGTTTAGCGTTACTTGGCGCGGGAGCTGCTTTGGTAGTTGGTCACCCTGAACTTATCACCGCGAGCGTATCGGCAGACGGTGTTCAATTCGGTGGCATTATTGGCGCAAGTGCTCCAATAGTATTTGGCCTATGGGAAACCCTACGTAACGAGTTCAAGTAAATGGCTGAGTATCAAACAATAATTGTTGCCGTTGTCAGTGCTCTATCTAGCGGGGTAGGTGTAGGCATTACACTCAAAACGGATGTTAAGTGGCTGCGCTTAATGATGGAAAAGATGGATGAACGTTTGACGCGACTTGAAAGTAAAAACCCTCAAAAATGAGGGTTTAGCTGCTTTTTTGACTCATTGGTTCCTAGAATGGAATATCGTCATCTGTAGTTTCTGGTGGCCTTGTTTGCCTTTGTTGAGGTACGAATGGTCTTCTTGGTCTTTTGGGTACAGGTTGCGGCGGTGGTGGTGGTGGACAGTCCTTGATAGAAATGTATTCATCCTTCCAGTTCTCGGGTGTGAAAATCTTTAGGTTTTGTTGTTCGTCAAAAATGTCTTCTGAGACGGTAAGGTTTAAACCATTTTTTATATAGTCTATTGTGCCATCATCAAAAAAATCACAATCAGCGTAGCCATATGTATCAAGCAACTCTCTGAGCTCTTTTTTATTTTGGAAGAAAACCCTGTGACCTAAAGATATTTTTCTACGTAATTCTTCAAAAGCGGGGTGATTATTCAAAAGAATGTTTTCTATAGTTGTATTACCTTTTTCTTTTTCTTCTGTAAGGTAAGTCACTAATGATTTCAAAGTTGACGATGTACTGTTGATCTCATCGATGATATTGAGTTCACGCTTTCTGATTTCTTCACTGAGAAGCCTTTGAAACAAACCTGCCCACTGTTCTTTTAAGTGGCTAGTTATATCCATTACAGAGTTAAACGATTGGATTTGATTGTTGTTTGGTAGATTAAATAGGTCATCAATAAACTTGAAAACTTTTGGGTCGTCGACTGAGGCATAGTTAATTGAGTCATTGTCTTTATTTGCTTGGTAGGTTCTATATTCAGTCATCACCTGATGATCTATGAAAACATATAACTGTTTTCCTTTCTTTATTGCACTTTGAAGCTCGGCATTAGACACTGAGTAGCCTTGACTCTCATATGAATCAGAACCATATCGCCCACCAACAATACCGATAACAATATCGCAGAGTTCTATTTCTTTGTAACAATAGCTCTCTAGTTTTTCATCAGAGCCATAAGGGATATGTCCTTTTTCATTTAAGACTGGATCGTATCCTTGGTCTTCAATGAAGCGTTGAAGATCGGCACGAACATACTTTAAGTCGTAGTATGTTGAGCTGACGAAAACTCGTGGCCTTGCCATAGTTGGTAGTCCTTCAGGTAGTATATCTGTAGATGCATATAAATTTGGCCAATACTATAATGTAATCAATGCATTCACAACGAACTGTTATCCGATTTATGATGAAGTAGGCTAGGATTTAACTGAGTATATACTTGCCATAAAATGTTTAAGTTCCTATGCCCAGTGACCTGAGCTACCTCTTCAATTGAGTAGCCCTTTTCAAACAACCGACTTGCACCCTCTCGCCTTAAGTCGTGATAGCGTAAATCCTCAATACCTAATTCGTTTCTCACTCGCTGAAAGCCTGCGCTAACACTTCGTGAGTTGTACGGGAAAATGAGCTCACCTTTTGGTTGTTTTAATGCGATCTCAAAGGACTCACCAAGCAACGGAACAATCATGTGATTACCAGCTTTCTTCCTTGGGTCTTTCCTATCCCTAACCAGTATCGTTTTATGCTCTTGATTGAGGTCTTCCCAGCGCAGCTTGCAGACTTCACCAATTCGCATACAAGTCAGAATGCTGAATTCAAGAATGTCAGTGAATGGGATTCGAGTTGTGCCGTTTGGCCGGAAAGATTCACGTTGTTCTAATCCAAGCTTTAAGAGTTTCAGTTCTTCAGAAGTTGGGCGACGTGTTCGTTTCTGACTCTTACCGACTAACCCCATATCAATAAGAACGGGTACGGCTTCATCAAATACTTGGTGATTGGTGTCGATGTTGAAGACAGGCTTAGACTTTTTCATTACAGAACGTAGGTAAGCAATATCATGATAAATCGTTGCTGGTTTGGCTCCTGCGCCTCTTCTGTTTTTACAGTGCTCGATTAAGTCGCTAGTTCGTAGCTGATTACTCTCAACTTGGGCGATGTCGCAATCCCTAAGCATTTTAATAACGTAGCGTTTTGTGCGGCCTGTATTGTCCCAGAGATCACGCTCAGCCATGAACAAATCGAGGAGTACCGAAAGGGGGACTGTTTTTGGCTGATTGAGTACCCCTTGAGCTTCTAGTTCAGCTACCCTTTTTTTACCGAAAGCTTTAGCGAGTGCTTTCTTTTTTAGAGTTTTGCTTTCCCTGTGTATAATGCGCGAATTCTTTTTAACGATGATTGTTACCTTGAACCTTGGTTCACCGCTTTTTAGCTTTCTGGTCTCGATGGTATAACTTGCCATTGTCCAACTCCTAAAGGGGTACTTGAGGGGTACTACAGGAAGTAATTCCGTTTAATTCTAGGTAATTCACTGTATGTTTGTACAGTATTAATTGAGACTGAATCATGACAAACACTAATAAAACCAGTAAATACGCTAGTAACCGACTTTCTGTTGCACCCATGCTCGATTGGACTGACCGCCACTGTCGTTACTTTCACCGTTTGCTTTCTCAGCAGACTCTTCTGTACACGGAAATGGTAACAACGGGCGCGATCTTACATGGTAAGGGCGACTTCCTAGAATATAACGAGCAAGAACATCCTCTTGCACTTCAACTCGGTGGTTCAAACCCGGTTGATCTTGCGGCTTGTGCCAAGCTTGCTGGTGAGCGTGGTTACGATGAAGTGAATCTTAACGTAGGTTGCCCTTCAGACCGAGTTCAGAATGGTCGATTTGGTGCATGCTTGATGGCTGAGCCCGAGTTGGTGGCAGATTGTGTTTCAGCGATGAAAGAAGTCACTGATATTCCAATTACCGTGAAAACGCGTATCGGTATCGATGACCAAGACTCTTATGAGTTTCTAACTAAGTTTGTTTCGACGGTTTCTGAAAAAGGTGGCTGTGAGCAATTTACTATTCACGCGCGTAAAGCGTGGTTGAGTGGCCTTAGCCCGAAAGAGAACCGTGAGATCCCACCGCTAGATTATGATCGTGCATACCAAATCAAGAAAGATTTCTCTGATCTGGTGATTGCCGTGAATGGTGGCATTACTACTCTTGAGCAAACTAAGGAGCACTTGCAACACCTTGATGGTGTGATGATTGGTCGTGAGGCTTACCATAGCCCATTTATTTTGGCTGAAGTTGATCAACAGATCTTTGGTTTAGACACACCAATTAAGAAGCGCTCACAGGTTGTCGAAGAGATGTACCCGTACATCGAGCGTGAACTTTCAAATGGCGCAAGCTTAGGTCACATATCTCGTCACATGCTTGGTTTGTTTCAAAGCATGCCTGGTGCAAGACAATGGCGTCGCTACATCAGTGAAAACGCACATAAGAAAGGTGCAGGTATTGAAGTGATGCAAACAGCATTGGCTAAGATCCCTAAAGAGCTAAATGTTTAAGCTCCCTCTAAGTTAAAAACTTAAGGTTAAATTCGCCACTAGAGGTTAAATTTACCACTATAAGTTTCCGAAAAGCCACGCATGAAGATGTGTGGCTTTTTATTTATCTGATAAATAAGGATTTTATAGGGTTGGCATACTTGGTATGGAAGCTGCAATGTTAGAAAGTAGGAAAGATAGGTCATTAACTCATTAGGGAGACCATTATGTTTGAATTAATATTTGTTCTTATTTTCGTTGCGACTCTACTTGTCACTGGTATTACGTTTATGACGGTATTGGCTGCAACCGGAGTGGCGTTATTAGTCATGTTGGTCTTAGGTATGATGGGCGTCGTGTTTAAGTTACTGCCTTGGTTGATCGTGATTGCAATCGGTGTGTGGTTTTTCAAAAATTTTGTACACAGTTCTAACCAGAGACGTTACTAAGGTCATCGTGCCGTCAAATCTTTACTCGTCAGCGGTTTATCGTTTTAGAATTTAAGATGTGTGGTAGAATTTTCCCCAATAATCTATGAATGTGCATACAATTAGCACTACGATATGGAATTGGAGCTATCTCAAATGAATAAAATGCCATTAATTGCTTTAGTGGGAATGCTATCTTTAAGTTCAGCAGTGTCTGCTGAAGAAGAGTTTTCTTACACGGCTAAAGTCGGTGCCGATATGTGGTGGGGAAGTACAAAGCTAAACGAAGTTAGACAAGATGACGATTCTAACTCACCTTCGTTGTATTTCGCATTTGAGCATAATGCCCCGATGCTACCAAACGCTAGCTTTCGCTATACTTCTGTTGATGCAGATTCATTGGCTTTCGATAAGTACGACTACACCTTCTATTACACGTTGTTAGATCACAAGCAGATGAACTTCGATGCGGGTGTGACGTTTACTCAATACTCAAACTCGAATTACATTGAACCAAAAGCAACAGGTGCGAAAACATCGACGTTTGATGAGTTCACGTGGAGCTTCTACGGTAACGCAGAGATCAATGTGCCGGACACTAACTTCGATATCATTGGTACGATGGAGTTCGGTGATAGCAGTGGTATTAAGAGCACTGACTTGATGGCGGGTGTTCAGTACCGAATTCCAGTATCAGAATCTGAAATTGCCCTGCGTGGTGGTTACCGTGTTATCGATTTAGATTCGGATGAGTTCTTTAGCTCAGAACTAGGCAAGAGCTTTGTCATGGTCGATGGTTGGTTTGCTGGTGCTGAAGTGCGCTTCTAGGCCATATAAAGCAAATTTAGAACGAATTTTAAGAACGCCACTTTATTAAGTGGCGTTTTTTTATATCTATTGATTATATCTTTCTGGAATTAGTTAGCACATTCATCACTTTCGACCATCCTTAATACAGAGAGCCAATTTGCGTCTATTCTTATAAGGTCTATGTAGTGAGGTCAAAGCAAGGAATGGAATATGACACTCAATGAATTACGAAATTTATATAGAGAAAATCTGTTAGTTGAAGCGATCATAGAGCCCTCAATTCAAGAAGGGTCTTGGGTTGTGGAGTTTCGCCATATGGGAGGTGGCTTTGTTCTGCTTACTGATGTTCATGGTGAAGAGTGCCATTACGCGGATTTAGACCTAGCATCTAAATCGGCAATGGCGGTTGGCTTTCAGCAAGTGCGTATTGAAAACCAGTAAGTCAATTTGCGTTTCAATCGGTTTTTACTTCCAAAAAGTTATAAAACATACTTTTCTATTCTTTCTTGTTATTAAAAGGAGTGGTTAATCTATCGTCACGCAATGATTAGGGATGTCGTGACCATGTCTTTAAATAAGAAAGAGTCTTCACAAAATAATAATGCACAGTCTGGGGCTAATGAGTTACCTGGGCTAGCAGCACCACTTAATGACCAACAATTGGGTCATCTTCAGCAAACTGTTTCTGAACTGTCTTCACAGCAACTGGCATGGGTCAGTGGTTACCTTTGGGGAGTGAGCCAAGCTCAGCCTGTCGGTGCTGCTGCGCCAATCGCTCAAGCGGCCGCTGCAGTAGCGGCTAAGCCAGCGGGTAAGCTCAGCATTATCTTCGCTTCTCAAACCGGTAATGCTAAAGGCGTCGCTGAATCGCTAGAGGCAGAAGCAAAAGCCTTAGGTATCGCCGTCGAGCTTTTCGATGCGAGTGATTATAAAGGTAAGAACCTAGCCAAAGAGACACACGTCATTTTCGTCGCTTCAACCAATGGTGAGGGCGAAGCCCCTGATAACGCGATTGAGTTGCATGAATTCCTTCAATCGAAGAAAGCGCCAAAATTATCAAACCTACAATACGGTGTGATTGGTTTAGGTGACTCAAGCTATGAGTTCTTCTGCCAAACGGCTAAAGACTTCGATAGCTTCCTCGCTAAGCTTGGTGCTAAATCGTTTGTCGACCGTCTTGATTGTGATGTTGATTACGAAGAATCAGCAACGGAATGGCGCGCTAAAGCATTAGAGCAAGTAAAAGAGACGCTATCGACAGGCACTGAAGCCGATGTGGTTCAATTACCAGTCGGTCAAGCGGCCGCCGGTCATTCGCAATACACCAAACAAAACCCATACACCGCGACACTATTAACCAGTCAAAAGATCACGGGTCGTGACTCGGGTAAAGATGTTCGTCATATCGAGATTGATCTTGATGAGTCGGGCATTACCTACCAACCCGGCGATGCGCTAGGCGTATGGTATGAAAACAGTTCAGAACTCGCAAATCAGATTCTTTCTAAGGTTGGGTTATCGGGTATCGAAAGTGTCGATGTCGATGGTGAGAATCTATCTATCCATAGTGCGCTAGTGAGTAAATTTGAGATTACCACTTCAAACCCTCAACTTGTGACTAAGTTTGCTGAGTTATCGGGCAGCAAGAAGTTAATCAAGCTGGTGGAAGATAAAGACAAGCTTCGTGAATACGCGGGTAATACTCAAGTTGTCGATGTTTTAGCTGAGAAGAAAACTAAGCTATCGGCTGATGAGTTAATTGGCCTGTTACGTAAGCTGACACCGCGTCTCTATTCTATTGCATCAAGCCAAGCAGAAGTAGATGAAGAAGTTCACTTGACGGTTGGTTTGGTTGAATACCAAAAAGGCGAAGAGTCTCGTTTAGGCGGAGCTTCTAGCTTCTTAGCTCAACGTCTTGAAGAGGGTGGTGAAGTGAAGGTGTTTGTTGAGAACAACAATAACTTCAAATTACCACAAGACGACAATACACCAATCATCATGGTCGGCCCAGGTACCGGTATCGCACCGTTCCGCAGTTTTGTTCAAGAGCGTGAAAACAATGACGCTCAAGGTAAGAGCTGGCTGTTCTTTGGTGACCGAACTTTCACTCAAGATTTCTTATATCAAGTTGAATGGCAGAAGTACCTTAAGTCTGGTGCGCTAACCAAGCTTGATGTTGCCTTCAGTCGTGACCAAAAAGAAAAGGTTTATGTTCAAGATCGCTTAATCGAACAAGCAGCTCAGGTTTGGCAATGGCTTCAAGAGGGCGCGTACCTCTATGTATGTGGCGATGCGACTCGAATGGCGAAAGATGTTCATGAAGCGTTAGTTACAATTGCGGAAAAACATGGCAATCAGAGCCGCGAGCAAGCTGAACAATATATTAATGATTTACGTAAAGCGAAACGTTACCAAAGGGATGTGTACTAATGAGCAAGCAAGTAATAGAGCAAGAAGTGCTAGGTCAAGTACTGGGACCTTTGGCTGACAATGAACGTCTTAAGCGTGAAAGTAAAAATCTTCGCGGTACGATTGAACAAGATCTCCAAGATAGAATTACGGGCGGTTTTACTGCTGATAACTTTCAGTTGATCCGCTTTCACGGTATGTATCAACAAGACGACCGTGATATTCGTAACGAACGTACCAAACAAAAGCTCGAACCGTTACATAACGTCATGCTTCGTGCTCGTATGCCTGGTGGCATCATTACCCCTAAGCAGTGGTTGGCGATTGATAAGTTCGCAGACGAAAGTACCTCTTACGGTTCAATTCGTCTAACAACTCGTCAAACGTTTCAGTTCCACGGTGTCTTGAAGCCGAACATTAAGTTGATGCACCAAACGCTAAATAGCATTGGCATTGATTCAATTGCGACAGCGGGTGATGTAAACCGAAATGTTCTATGTACGACAAACCCGGTTGAATCTGAACTTCATCAAGAAGCTTACGAGTGGGCGAAAAAGATCAGTGAACATCTATTACCGAAGACTCGTGCTTATGCAGAAATCTGGTTAGATGGTGAAAAACTAGAAACAACGGATGAAGAACCTATCCTTGGTAGCAACTACCTACCGCGTAAGTTCAAGACGACGGTTGTCATTCCTCCGCAAAATGATGTGGACGTCCATGCTAACGATCTTAACTTTGTTGCTATTGCTGAAGACGGAAAGCTGGTGGGCTTTAATGTGTTAGTCGGTGGCGGTCTTGCTATGACACATGGTGATACCTCTACTTATGCACGTAAAGCTGACGACTTTGGTTTTGTGCCATTAGATAAAACGTTAGATGTAGCAGCGGCGGTGGTAACGACTCAGCGTGACTGGGGTAACCGTTCAAACCGTAAGAATGCAAAAACCAAATACACACTAGACCGTGTTGGTATTGATGTATTCAAAGCAGAAGTAGAAAAGCGTGCAGGCGTAGAATTTTCTGAAAGCCGTCCTTATGAGTTTACTGGCCGTGGTGATCGCATTGGTTGGGCGGAAGGCATTGATGGTAAGCACCACTTGGCGTTATTCATCGAGAATGGTCGTTTACTTGATTTTCCGGGTAAAGCTCTGAAAACAGGTGTTGCTGAAATAGCGAAGATCCACAAAGGTGACTTCCGCATGACTGCAAACCAAAACCTAATTGTTGCGGGTGTGTCGACGAGTCAAAAGGCCAAGATTGAAAAACTGGCGCGTCAATATGGCTTGATGGATGATGCTGTTTCAGAGCAACGTAAAAACTCAATGGCGTGTGTGGCTTTCCCAACATGTCCTTTAGCAATGGCAGAAGCTGAGCGCTTTCTTCCTGAGTTTGTAACGGATGTTGAAGACATTCTGAAAAAACATGGATTACCAGAAGAAGATAACATCATCCTTCGAATCACAGGTTGTCCAAACGGTTGTGGTCGTGCAATGTTGGCTGAACTTGGTTTAGTGGGTAAGGCTCCGGGGCGTTACAACATGCACCTAGGTGGCAACAAGGCCGGAACTCGTATCCCTAAGATGTATAAAGAGAACATCACATCAGCTCAGATCTTAGAAGAGATTGATGCGCTGGTGGGACGTTGGGCTACAGAACGCAACGACAAAGAAGGGTTCGGTGATTTTACAATCCGAGCTGGCATCATCGAAGAGGTGATCATTTCCAAGAGGGATCTGCATGCATAATTCTGTCGCTTCAAAATTGAAGTTAGCAGAGCTACTCGCATTGACTAAGACGGAGCAAATACTTCGTCTTGGACAAATCAACGCAGAGTTAGAGCAGCTAACCGCATTAGAAAGAGTTAAGTGGGCTTTAGATAATTTAGAAGGGACACATGTTGTGTCTTCTAGTTTCGGAATCCAAGCAGCATTGATGTTGCACCTAGTGACCCAAGCAAAACCAGATATTCCGGTTATTTTGACTGACACAGGGTATCTATTTCCGGAGACCTATCGCTTTATTGATGAGTTAAGTCAGAAGTTGACTCTAAACCTTCAAGTCTTTCGCGCCCAACAGAGCCCTAATTGGCAAGAAGCGCAATATGGAAAACTTTGGGATCAAGGTATAGAAGGGATAGAGAAGTACAACAAGCTTAATAAAGTTGAACCGATGAGAAGAGCGTTGGATGAGCTCGAGGCTGGGACATGGTTTTCCGGTTTAAGAAGAGAGCAATCTCAATCGCGTGCAAATTTGCCAATCTTATCTATCCAAAATGGTGTGTTTAAATTTTTGCCGGTAATCGATTGGACGAATAAAGATGTTCACTATTACCTAGAAGAGCATGGTCTCGGTTATCACCCGCTTCGAGAGCAGGGTTACCTTTCTGTTGGAGATACACATACAACTAAGAAGTGGGAACCGGGTATGACTGAAGAGGAAACTCGTTTTAATGGGTTGAAACGCGAATGTGGTCTCCATGAAGATGATGGAGAGCAATATGGTTCTGGGATTTAGACTCGTTGCCATTTAAAAAGCTGCCATGAGGCAGCTTTTTTGTTTTCTAGGATGAAAATTAGATCAATTGTGGATAAGTCTGTGGTTATTTTGTAAGTACTCTGTAGTTAAACTTGCACAAATAAGGCTTTGAGTGTTTATTCGCCATGTAATCGTTATTTTTGCATCTTTCTTTAATAAACACTTGCCAATGTGATGAACATCTCTATAATGCCGCCTCACTGACACGGCAGACGCCACAAGGCTTCAGCGAGAAATGTTAGTAAGGCAACTAGCTTTAAGCGATGATTCGCTTCTACTTTTAGAAAGTAGGAATTAATTCCAAATAAGTGTTTGACACTGAGAATTAAATCGCTAGAATGGCCGCCTCTTCCGAAGTGATGTAAGTCACAACGAAGAGAAGCTCTTTAACAATTTAAACCTATCAATCTGTGTGGGCACTCGTTGATGAATATCAAAACGTTTTATCTTCCCTTTTTTAAAGAGAAGTAAAACAGATTCCTCGGAATCAAATTTGGTTTCAATGAACTGAGTGACCAATACGAATAACTACTTTCTCTTGTAGAAAGAAGGTATTTGGCACAGTCAATTCATTATCTTTCTGTTGGAAAGATAATAGCTTTAGAATTACTTTTTGTAGTTTTGAAGTCAGTATTCATTGAGCCGACAAAATCTTAAATTGAAGAGTTTGATCATGGCTCAGATTGAACGCTGGCGGCAGGCCTAACACATGCAAGTCGAGCGGAAACGACACTAACAATCCTTCGGGTGCGTTAATGGGCGTCGAGCGGCGGACGGGTGAGTAATGCCTAGGAAATTGCCTTGATGTGGGGG
>NZ_JBFSRM010000033.1:0-47000 GCF_041465805.1 Vibrio sp. 10N.239.311.G01 | reverse complement strand
CTACTGCTGACGGTAAGATTGAAGATACTGGCCCAATGACGCGTAAGCGTATGGAAACGGTTGATGAAGAAACACTAGACGCGGCACTTGATTTCATGGATCGCGCAGTGAAAGCGGACAAGCCATTCTTCGTTTGGTGGAACGCAACACGTATGCACTTTAGAACGCACGTGAAAGCCGATAGTAAAGGTGTGACCGGTGTCGGTAATTACGCTGATGGTATGGTTGAGCACGATCGACACGTTGGGCAACTATTGAAGCAAGTGGATGAATTGGGAATCAAAGACAACACGATTGTTTTCTACTCAACGGATAACGGCCCACACATGAACTCTTGGCCAGATGCGGGTACAACCCCGTTCCGTGGTGAGAAAAACACTAACTGGGAAGGCGCATACCGTGTACCAGCAATGGTCCGTTGGCCTGGTAAGATTGAACCTGGAACCGTATCCAATGAAATCATGCACCACATGGACTGGATGCCAACCTTCGTTGCCGCTGCTGGTGATGACCAAATCAAAGAGAAATTGCTGAAAGGTCATACTGCCGGTGATAAAACGTTTAAGGTTCACTTAGATGGTTATAACTTCCTTCCTTACCTAACGGGTGAAGAAGAAAAAGGCCGTCGTTCAGAGATCTTCTACTTTACCGATGATGGCGATTTAGCAGCGCTTCGTTACAACCAATGGAAAGCGGTGTTCATGGAGCAACGTGCAACGGGTACCATGCAGATTTGGTCAGAACCGTTCGTGACGTTACGTCTTCCTAAGCTGTTTAACCTGCGTATGGACCCATACGAAAACGCAGATATTACTTCGAATACCTATTATGACT
The DNA here is from genome assembly GCF_041465805.1 of Vibrio sp. 10N.239.311.G01. Lineage (NCBI taxonomy): Bacteria > Pseudomonadati > Pseudomonadota > Gammaproteobacteria > Vibrionales > Vibrionaceae > Vibrio > Vibrio sp. 10N.239.311.G01. Next base: position 46,166 of record NZ_JBFSRM010000033.1, on the reverse strand, counting down.
GGTTGTTAGACCATGCTTATATGTTCGTTCCTGCGCAAGCGTATGTAGGCGAGTTCTTAGAAACGTTTGCCGAATACCCACCACGCCAAAAAGCAGCAAGCTTTAGCTTGGATCAGGTTATGGAGAAACTTCAAGAGAACCATAATAAGTAAGCTCTGGTTTATTGAAACTGATAGCTTGATGAAACTGAAAACACAAAGAGCTCCTAGGAGCTCTTTTTTTTATGCGCATATCGATGAGTAAATCCCGGTCGTGAATATGAATCACAACTATCGAGCTCATTGCCACTAAATAATTGTAAATTCGTTGTTTTTACGTCTACCTTATTAAGCATAAGGATGTATAAAAACAAGGAATGTTATGTCTGCATGGTTGTGCTCGCTAGTGAACGGATTGAAACACCAGAGAGTCGCAGTATTATCCGTAATCTTGTCTCCACTTATGTTGTCGTTGTTCAGTTTGAGCACCTATGCCAACGAGCAAGATCCTAATAGCAACACTGAGGCTTCAAAGCTCAGTTCTGTAGCTTCATACGCTAGCTCTGATGTTTTACCTATCGGCTCTAAAGCCACCTATGTCGGATCGGAAGCTTGTGTTGATTGTCATAGTGAAGAAGTCGAAGCGTGGCAGGGCTCTCATCATGACATGGCGATGAAACACGCTACAGATGAATCTGTATTGGGCGATTTCAACGATCAAACGGTCACTCATGGCGGTAAACCCAACCGATTTTTCCGCAAGGGCGAAGAGTTCTGGGTCAATATTGAAGGGCAAGACGGCCACTTTAAAGATTACAAAATCAGCTATACCTTTGCCTTTGAACCACTACAACAATACATGGTTGAATTTGAAGACGGCCGTGTACAGTTGATTCCTTTCGCTTGGGATTCTCGCACTGAGGGCGAAGGCGGTCAACGCTGGTTTCACCTCTATCCTGATACCACCAACACCGATGAATTCTACTGGACCAATAGCGGTCAAAACTGGAACTTCATGTGTGCTGATTGCCATTCAACGAACCTAGAGAAAAACTACGACAGCGCGAGTAATACCTACAACACTACTTGGTCTGAGATTAATGTCGGTTGTGAAGCGTGTCATGGCCCTGCGAGTGAGCACGTTGAAAAGGCTCAGCTAGCAAAAGCTCACGGTGGAAAGGATGCTCCAGTCTCGGCGCATTATGGTTTTGACCGCGACTTGTCGAAGTCGGTCAAAGAGTGGATCTATCAAGAGGGTAATTCAACCCTGCAACCAAAAGACATCATCCATACCAATCAAGTTCAAACCTGTGCTCAATGCCACAGCCGTCGTACTCAGTTAAATGAAACGGGTGATCACGTTAACGGGTCTTTCTTTGATAAGTATCGCTTGAGCTTGATTACCCCAGAGCTTTACCACAACGATGGTCAAATCTACGATGAAGATTACGTTTACGGATCTTTCCTTCAATCCGTGATGGCTGAAAAAGGCGTCACATGTACTAACTGCCACGATCCTCATACCGCTGAACTAAAAATTGCGGAAGAAGCCGTGTGTAGCCAATGTCATATTGCATCAGAATACACGCCTGAAAAGCACACATTCCACGAAGCGAATACTGAAGCTTCACAATGCACGACTTGTCACATGCCAGAGACGACTTACATGGAGGTCGACCCAAGGCGTGACCACAGTTGGCATATCCCACATCCTGATATTAGCCAACACATTAAAACGCCGAACGTGTGCACTAGCTGTCATGCAGATCAAACCGACCAGTGGGCAGATAAGCAAATCGGTGAGTGGTTCCCAGATTCTAAGTATCGTAATCAGCAGCACTTTGCCGTTGCCTTTTATGCTGACTCGATAGGGCACAGAGGTGCAGAGGATGCGTTGGCATACTCGGCTCAGGACTCTAGCTTAAGCAATATCATTCGTGCATCGAGCTTAGAACGTTTGGGCGGTAATACGGGTAAGAATACGCTTATTTCGCTGGCAAGAGCGGTGAAACATGATGATGAAATGATCCGTTTGGGTGTGGTACAAGGCTCGTCTGGTTTCCCATTCACTGACCGTTGGCAAATTCTAGAGCCGCTACTGAAAGACCCTGTATTGTCGATTCGTTCAGAAACCGCAGGCGCATTAGTGCGTTATTGGGGAGAAATGAACCCTCTGCAGAAAGACCAAATCAAGCCTGCATTAGAAGAGTACATTGAAATACAGCAATTTAATGCCGACAGAGGATTTGGACGTACTAACCTAGGCAACGTTTACCGAGATTTAGGCCAGCACGACAAAGCGATTGAGTTTTATCTAGGCGCTATCGAGATTGAGCCTTATTTCGAAAACAGCTACGCCAATTTAGCGGATTTGTATCGAGCGCAAGGTAACGAGGCAAAAGCGTTGTCGACCTTGAAGCAAGGTATTGAAGCTCAGCCTAAATCGAGTGTTTTGCCATACAGCACAGGATTGTCTCTGCTTCGTGTGAAAGATTACGAACAAGCAACGGACTACCTTAAACAAGCCGCTGAAACTGCGCAAACCGACCCTCAATATTGGTATGTGTACGGATTGGCTTTGGAAAAATCGGATGTGCTTGCGGCAAGTCAATCACTGCATAAGGCTTACCAATTTAGCCGCAACCCACAGCACCTGTATGCCCAGTGTGAAGTGTTGGCGCGAAACAGTCATATACCGGGCGTACCAAAGGCGTTTGAGCAATGTATTTCATCATTGAGCAAAGTGGCACCGCCGGAAGCCATTAACCAATTGAAAGCTAGGTTTAAATAAAGCGATGAGGTGAGCTTGGCTATCGAGCTTGCTGCTTATTCCGCTTGTAACCAATTATCGCGTTTATAACTAATAGTTATGGAGCTTGTGAGTAGGATGTACGCAGCCAGATTGAATTAAGGGAAGACCTATGAACCATGCGCAACAAGCAATAAACCAACTGATTGAACAAACAGAGAAAAGTGTTATCGGTCAGAGCCACGTCGTTCGGGCTCTGGTGATAGGGTTATTGACTAATGGCCATGTGCTTTTAGAGGGACTTCCCGGTACAGCGAAAACTCGCTCAGTAAAATCGCTGGCGAATCTACTGAACACCAGTTTTGGTCGAATTCAATTTACGCCAGACCTGCTGCCATCTGATGTGACGGGCACGGAGGTGTATCAAGAGCTGGATGGAAAGCCTCAGTTGCATTTCCAACCGGGTCCTATTTTCAACAGCATTGTATTAGCCGATGAAGTGAACCGTGCGCCTGCAAAAGTACAGGCTGCTCTGCTTGAAGCGATGGCGGAAGGGACGATTACGGTGGGTGGTCAAACTCACATCCTGCCAGATTTGTTCATGGTGCTAGCCACACAAAACCCAGTTGAGCAAGAAGGTACGTATCCACTGCCTGAAGCACAAATGGACCGTTTCATTATGAAAGTGACAGTCGACTATCCAGAAGATGAAGCTGAACGCGACATCATTCGACTTGTGCGCAGTGAGGAACTCGGTAGCGAGACCAGTTCAGAATTAGTCACGCCACAACATATTGAACCTGAGTTGGTACTTGAAGCTCGGCGCCAACTTCCAGACATTGCCGTTTCTGATTTAGTTGAGAACTACATTGTGGCCTTGGTGATGGCAACTCGTAAGCCAGAGCGTTACCCAGAATCAAACTTGTCTAAATGGATTGAGATTGGTTCAAGTCCGCGTGCTTCCATCGCGTTGGATAAATGTGCTCGCGCTTATGCATGGTTGCAAGGACGTGACCATGTCACGTTGGACGATGTGCGTGCCATGTTACCAACCGTATTAGGTCACCGATTCTCGTTGTCTTACGACGCATTGGCCGATGGTGTTGACCATCAAAGAGTGGTTGAAGAACTGCTCGATAATGTTGAGATTGGATAACTAGGGGGCGTCATGGCGAAGCCAACACAAGCTCCCAAATCGCAAGGCCTTGATCCAAGACTGTATTGTGATTATTCAAGGTTAGTGCGAATTCAGGCTCAAGCTGAGTCGTTTTCACTGTTACCTCATTTAAAAGCGGGCAGCGTACTTTCGGGCAGACATAACTCTTTGTTCCGTGGTCGTGGTTTGAACTTCGAAGAATTACGTCATTACCAATTGGGTGATGATATCCGTAATCTCGATTGGAAAGTTACGATGCGAACGGGTAAGCCTCATGTTCGTAGCTATACCGAAGAGAAAGACCGTAATGTGATGATCTGTGTCGATCAGCGCAGTTCGATGTTCTTTGCGTCTCAAAACACCATGAAATCTGTTGTGGCTGCCGAAGTGGCGGCATTGTGTGGATGGCGAGTGCTGAAAGATGGTGATCGTGTCGGCTTCGTTTTGGCCTCGCACCAAAAACTGTTTCATACCAAAGCTCAACGTTCTCAATCTGATTTGTTGGCTCAGCTAAAACATCTTACCAAAGCCAATCAAAGCTTAGGCGTCAATGTAAGTGATGGCGATAATATTGGTTTTAGCCAGTGGATTGAACTGATCAAACGAATGAGACTCAAGCAATCAACCTTGATATTCATTAGTGACTGGCGAGACTGCCGAGAACAACATCTCGATCGACTAAAGCAGTTACAGCAACACAACGATATCTTGGCCATTATGGTCACCGATTCATTAGAACAGTCATTGCCTCAAGATCTTGCAAGCGCAAACTGGGTGGTGGGTGATGGTCGCTTTCAACTTAATCTGGATAGCCAATCTAAGGTTAACCTCGCAAGTGAAAGCCTTGCCCAAAAAGCGGCACTTCAGAAACTGTCCCTTGCTAAATTGATGGCGATGAAAAACCTCCCTTATATAGAATTAGACACGTCGGGCAATCACATATCACAGCTGCAGAAACTAGTGGGAGGGCGCTAAATGGCTGTTGAACATACTCCCCCAAGTACCTATATCCTCCGCGAACTGCACGATGTAGCGATTCCTGACAGTGTGAGCTGGGCTCCTCAAACGATCGGCTGGAAGATCCTTGGCGTTATTCTGTTATTGGTCGCTATCTATCTGGCTTATCGCTTGGCGTTAAGGTGGTGGAATAACCGTTATCGCAAAGAAGCGCTTCAAGAACTCATGGTACTGGATGCAAGAGACAAGAACTCAACCGAACGAACCTTTAAAGTCCTCAAAGTGGTGCTTCGTTACCTAGACAGCAGTAATGCCAAGTTGTTTGGCCAAGCTTATGTGAACCGTTTGAACGCTTATCTGCCTGTTAGCGCCAACACGAGTGAAAACAGCAATGCGTTCTTTGCCGATGAAGTTTCGGAATTATGGATGCAAAGCCTAATTGACTCTAATGTGCGTTTGAGCTTTGAACAGCGTTTAGAGGTGATTCAAACCGCGATGATGTGGCTAAAAATTCATAAACCAGATGTACAAGCGAAACCAGAGGGGCAAGATAATGTTTGATAGTTTATCTGCCAGCTTTGAATTCGCGCACCCACTGTGGTTTATCGCGCTGCCTTTGCCGTTGTTGGTCTACTTTGCCGTGCCAGCTTATCGAACTAAGCAAATGGCCATCAAGGTGCCATTTTTCAGTGAATTGGTTGAAGCTATTGGTGAAGCGCCGTCTGAAGGGGCAAGCCAGCTAACACCAAGCTGGTGGCAACGAACCACGCTCATTATTACTTGGGCATTAGTGGTGTGCGCGCTCGCTAAACCAACCATTCTTGGTGAGCCGCAAGTTCGCGAACAATTAGGTCGTGATGTGATGGTAGTGGTCGATTTATCTGGCTCAATGGCAGAACAAGACTTTACCTCTAAGCGGGGCGATAAAATATCTCGTTTGGACGCGACCAAAGAAGTGCTGGCTGATTTTGCGACTACACGAAAAGGGGATCGACTCGGTTTGATTCTTTTTGGTGATGCAGCGTTTGTACAAACACCGTTTACAGCTGACCAAGATGTCTGGCTTGAACTGCTTAATCAAACCGATGTCGCGATGGCAGGGCAAAGCACGCACTTAGGTGATGCAATTGGCTTGGCGATTAAGGTGTTTGAACAAAGCGAAAAGCAAAGTGCTGCCGTTCAAGATTCAAGTGTTGATGCCAACGAAAAAGAGAAGGTCGTGATCGTACTAACCGACGGTAATGATACGGGAAGCTTTGTTGAACCGATTGATGCCGCCAAAGTGGCGAAGGCGAAAGGCGTTCGTATTCACGTGATCGCTATGGGTGACCCACAAACCGTTGGTGAAGTGGCTTTGGATATGGAAACCATCAAACGAGTGGCTCAAGAGTCTGGTGGCGAAGCCTTTGAGGCGCTTAACCGCGACGAACTGACCAAAGCCTACGCTCAAATCGGTGAACTAGAACCACAGTTATATGAAAGTACCACTTATCGTCCTAAACAGGGGCTGCACCATTACTTAATGGCGATTGTTGTTGTGATGTATCTGACTGCCTTTAGTCTGGCGACTTTGCGTAGAAGGTCGCTTTTGAATTCTAAAACTAAAAAATTGAAAGGAGAGGATGATGCCTGATTCTCTCACTCTGCAACAGTTCTTTACCCAGTTTCATTTTATCCGACCTTTGTGGTTGTTGGCCTTTATTCCGATGTTCTTCCTGCTATGGGTTCGTTGGAGAGAAGAGACCAAACCAACGTGGAAAGACATTCTACCTGCACACTTACGTGATGCATTGACGATTGGCGAAACAGGCTGGCGTAAGCAGCTGCCATTGAAGCTATTGGTGGTGATTGTAACTATCGCCATCATTATCTGTTCTGGCCCAACATGGCAGCGTGAGGCTTCGCCTTTTGGTGAAGACAAAGCGTCGATGTTGGTTGTGCTTGATAACAGTGAATCTATGCTCGCTAAAGACTTACCACCGAGTCGCTTGGAACGATCTAAGCAGAAGATTAGAGACTTATTAGCAGCTCGGAAAGGCGGTAATACGGGCTTAGTGGTTTATGCAGGCAGCGCACACGTCGCGATGCCCGTTACTCAAGACAGCAAGGTATTCGAACCGTTTCTAGCGGCTATCACACCCGATATCATGCCGGTATCAGGTAAGTCAGCAGAAGAAGCACTGCCATTGATTAATCAACAACTGTCTGGTGAGTTAGGCTCTTCTGTACTGCTGGTATCAGATGGTGTAAACCCAAGCACCATTAGGGCGTACGAGAGTTTCTTTAACGACAATCCGTATCAGTTGCTCATTCTAGCCGCAGGAAATAGCAATGTGGTGAGTGATAATCCAGTCGATCTCGATTCATTACGTAGCTTAGCGAGCAAGACGGGCGGACGAGTGGTTGAGGTGACCGTTGATGATTCGGATATCCAACAACTGAACAGAGCGGTTGAAAGAAACATGCAGCTCAACGGCGAATCTTCAATGCCTTGGAAAGACATGGGCTATGGCTTGCTTATCCCAATGGCGATTATCATGTTGTTGTGGTTCAGAAAAGGCTGGTTGGTGCAGTGGTGTGTCGTTGGTCTAGTGATTTCGGGCAGCCTGTATTCACCAAGCATTTTGGCGAAAACCGTCAACTTAACCGCTGAGAAACCAGTTGTGGTGGAGTCGGTTACGGCTTGGGACAAAACAGCTCAATGGTGGTGGGACTTATGGTTAACGCCCGATCAGCAAGGTCAACGCCTGTTGAACCAGAAAGAATACCTTGAAGCGGCAAAACATTTCACCGACCCCATGAGAAAAGGTGCGGCTTACTACTATGCTCGTGATTTTAAGCTCGCTCACAGTGCATTCCTGCAAACCAAAACTGACCTTGGTTTATACAACGCGGTGAGTGCGTTAGCCAGACAGCGTGAATATCTTGCGGCGCGAGACCTTTTGAAATCATTAAGCGAGAAAGAGGATCTGTCACCAGAACTAAGAACGGATGTCGAAAACAATCTTGCTGTGCTTAGTGGAATTGTCGAAGAGGTAAACCGAACCAGTGAAAGCCAGTCCGGAACTACAGATGGCCCTGAAGAGTCTTTAGAACTCGAAGACGATCAGCCGCGAACGGGTGATGGCGCTGAAGAAGAAACGGTCGCAGAATTGATGCTTAAAGAAACGCTTAATGCCAATGAAATTTTGGGTAGCCAAGAGCTTGCCGACAAGTGGTTGAAGCGAGTAGAAGCCGATCCTAAGTTCTTCTTGAAATCCAAATTCCAAATTCAGTTAAGAGATCCTGCGCCTTCTATCGAACAGACACCAAAACAGGAGCAGGCGCCAAAACAGGAGCAAACGCAATGAGTCGATATGATTTAGCTCTTGAAGTCATTCAATCAAAGAGAGTGCGATTCAGAACCCGTAAGTGGTTACTGTCGATGACTCTTATATTGAGTTGGTTTTTTCCTTTTGTTGCTTCTGCTGCCGATATCTTCGACCTCCAAAAAAGTGGTGACGTTGAGCTTATCGCTTGGGTAGGAGAAAAGCCAAAGTCAGGCGATAAGATAACGCCGACTAAAGTGAGCGTAAATGAGCAGGTGATTCTGAACATTGAGGTGGCGACGCCGCGCTGGTTAACGGGAGGGACTCGAATCGGCAGTATCGAAATCCCTAACGTGATTGCTAAGCAGCGTAACCAACTCGCGACGAACTACACAGAAAGAGTCGGTGATACTACATGGTCACGTCAGCGTTGGGAATTGACGCTTTATCCGATGACTTCCGGTGAGTTTGTTATTCCAACCGTACCGGTTCGTATCCAAGTTTCTGCTCCTGATGGTTCAAACGTGGGCGGTACGCTTTACACGCAGCCGATTAAGTTTGAAGCTTCGTTGCCTTCAGGTTTACTCGATAATGAAACGCCTTGGTTTTCTGCGACAGAAGTAGATATAGAGCAGCAATGGCAACGCTCAAGTGAAGAGCTAAAAGTTGGCGATGCTATTACTCGAACTATCACGATTAAGGCAAAAGACAGCTTTTCTGTGTTGCTGCCAGATGTGCTAACCAATAAGTCCACTAAGCAGTTCCAAGCTTACCCACAGCCCAACCGTTTGGATGACACTCAAGAACGTGGTGATTATCGCTCAAGCCGAGTTGAACAGACTGTATATGTGATTCAGCAGGGTGGTGAGTTTACGCTGCCAGAGTTTTCATTTCAGTGGTGGGACAGCAAAAATCAACGCCTTGAAAACGTGGTGATAAAAGGCGAAGTGTTTGAAGCCAAACACACAGTCCAATCTTTCATCAAGGCCTACATGTCGGTGTTTATTACTGTTGGTTTGGTGTTGTTAGTCTGCATTGCGTTGATTGTTTTGGTTAAGCGTTACTACGCAAACCGCCCAACACCGAGTTGGCTGGTACTACGTCGTTTAGTTAAGCAAGGTAATTGGGCGGCATTAAGAACCTTTATCTACCGTCAATTGCGAAACCAAACCTCTCAGTTAGAACTGAATAAAGTGCAACTGGATAAAGCGCAACATGGTAAATCAAATGGACAAAAGCGTTGGCTAGAAGATAGCGAAGCCCTTCAACAAGGATGTGAAGATAAAAACGTATTCACTCGTTTATGGAAAGGGTTACGTAACTTGCCCAGTGACACATCAAACTCAAGCAATTCTCGTTCAATTGCCGCTCGCTTGAAAATCCCTAAAGCCTTGCCAAACTTAAAAGATAGAACTAAGTAGCAAACTTTAGTTATTCGCATCGAACATAATCGGCAGGTTCTCTACTATGGGGAACCTGCTTCTTTAATATGGAACTGTATGAAAAGTACCGAACTAAATCTAATTCCTATATTTGTTGCTATCTATGAAGAGCTGAACTTATCTAGAGCTGCTAATCGCATGGATATAAGCCAACCAGCAGTGAGTAAAGCACTTGCAAGGTTGAGAGATATCTATGATGAGCCACTGTTTCATCGCACCACATCAGGCGTAGAGCCAACCACATTCGCTATTGATATCTATCCTGCAATGGCCGCTGCACTTAAAAACTTTACTTCTACCTTATCCGCATCAAGAGACTTCGATCCTAAAACCTCAGGCCGCGTGTTTTCCATTGCCTGCGTCTCGGCGGCGAGCTACGAAATGATGCCAAAAGTCATGCGGTTAATCAGCCAAGTCGCACCAGGTATCGCGTTAGAGGTTCATCCTCTGTTTACCGAAGACTATGAGTCTGATTTAAGGCTGCAAAGACACGACGTGATTGTTGATATGACGCCTAAAGGAAGAACCATGCTTAAGCACGAGGTGATTTCTACAGAAGAGCTGGTCGTGGTGTGTAGTAGTGATCATCCTACGGTTGGCGATACCATCGATATGGAACAGTTCTTAGCACTCGAGCATGTGGTGGTCTCTAGGTGGCATGCGCGCAAAAGCTTATTAAGCTCTGAGCACTATAGTGACCTTGAGAAACGTAGAATCGTGTATCGCGCAGCGGGCGTTGTAGAGATGCTTCCTGTTATCGAAGGCTCTGAGTACATCGGAGTAATGCCTATTTCATCAGTGCGTTGTTTTGCTGAAAAGTACGCGGTAAAAACACTACCATTACCCTTCGAGTTGGAAGACCTCGATATGTGTATGATTTGGCATCCAAGCCGTACTAATGAACCAAGCCATAAGTGGTTACGAGCTAAGATCAAAGCGGCAGCAAAAGAGTTATCAAGTTAGCCTATACAAGGACATAGCCATGGACAGCATTCGCGTGATTTTAAACGGAAAGAAAGCCAATATCCCGGAATTAAGGCAAGCCACCTTTGCGGCGAGGGACAATGATATTGACCTGCAAGTTAGAGTGACTTGGGAATCGTCGGACATGTTTCGTTTGGTAAGCGAGGCAATATGCGATGGTGTTAAGCGTCTGATTGTTGTCGGTGGCGATGGAACGGTGAATGAAGCCGTTAACGCGCTCAACCTGTTCCGTGCCAGTGAAAGACCACAACTGGCGCTTGTCCCAATGGGCACTGCGAATGATTTTGCTACCGCAACGGGAATACCTAACGATATTTCGGGTGCTTTTGAACTAGCGCTGGAAGGCAAGGCGTTTGCGGTGGATAGCGTGCGTGCGAATGACCGCTATTTTATGAATGTCGCTGCGGCGGGTTTTGGTGCTGAAGTCACAGCTGAAACGCCAGTCGAGCTTAAAGATTTTCTCGGTGGCGGTGCGTATACACTAACAGGTGTGGTGAAAGCACTTGGCTTTAAGCCCTACAGTGGCACGTTGCCCATAGACAAAGGCAGCTTTACCGGCGAGATCCTTGTTGGTGCTTTTTGTAATGGTCGCTTAGCGGGTGGAGGACAAGAGTTAGCACCCAATGCATTGATTGATGATCGCTGTTTACCCAGTCGGGTATCGAGCTATCACGCGCCACCATGGCAAGGTGGGTTATCCAAGTCAGTGAGAAGTTCGCCCCGCTGTATGTGGCCTTGAAGGAGAACCTACTTCAACAAGTGGTGGTTCAGGCGGATGAAACGCCGCTCAATGTGCTCAAAGAAGAGAAGCAGTGTTATATGTGGCTTTACTGCTCAGGCGCTGACTCGCCCGAAGCGGCACTGCCGAATGTGAAAAAATCGCCTTGTACGACTATCAAAACAGTCGCGCGAGGGTGTGCCCCGTGGACTTTTTAGGTGACTACAACGGTTATCTACAAACCGATGGCTACACGGCTTATCATGGTCTGCATCACGTCACTAATGTGGGGTGCTTAACGCAAGTTCATGGACGCGAAGAAGCTTCAAGGGGAAGGTAAATCGGGCAAGGCTGATAAAGTGCTGGCTAAACCCCAAAAGCTCTACGGGATAGAATCATGCTTAAAAGGTGCGCCTGCCGAAGAACGCAAAGCAGAGCGTTAAGCGTATGCCAAGCCGATACTGGATGAGCTTTACCAATGGATGACAACCCAGAAGGTGATAGGCTCTAGCCCACTAGGCAAAGCAATAAAGTACTAGCTCGGGCAATGGCATAAACTCATTCGTTATATCGACGATGGTCACTTATCTATCGATAATAATCGCGCTGAACGCGCAATTAAACCGCTGGTTATTGGCAGGAAAAATTGGCTATTCTCCAACACACCAAACGGTGCTGAGGCGAGCGCGATGCTTTACAGCATCATCGAGACCGCGAAAGCCAACGGTCTTATCCTCTAAGACTACATGGTCAAGTGCATGAAAGAGCTGGCGAAAGCAGAGCCTGATATCGACGCACTTCTACCTTGGACCTCTTCGGGTCAAGTCAAAACAGACCTCAACAATATTGGCTTTGGCCTCGAAACTTACGTTTGGTGCTAGCTATGCCATCAGACTCTAATAACATATTTGGGTTCTTTGATGAGTTTGAAGCTTCAGAAGGAGAGTCACAGCAACCCCCTATAGAGCTGTTTCAAGAACCCGTTGAAATTTTATCAACCCTAGATAGTCAGCCAAATAAGGTACAACAAGAAGTCTTTGTGATAAATAAAAAGCGACATCCACTCACGGTAGTGAATATATGTAGGGTCACGTCCTGCATAAGCGATTTATTCAAATTTAAAGAGTGAATTAATATCGCACCATAAAGAAAAAATACTTCAAATACTCCAGAAATGAGCATGGCTGAGCATAGGGATTCTCAGGTTTGATGATACCAATATCAGGTCAGATGGCCGAACACATTTATGGGTACAACCATGAATTTAACGCATCGCTCACTCATGGTTATCGCTATCACTGTTGCTCTTTCTGCGTGGGGTAGTGATGAAACCAGCTCACGTCCTATTAAGCCAGAACCGCTTCAGACATTACCAACAGAGCAGGTTTCAGTATCCATCGGGGACGCGACTCTTTTCGCAAATAGAGAGTCTGTTGTGATCAATACCTTAGCAGGTGACGAGCAACGCGTATCCATTGAAGCGTTTAAAGGAATCACTTACGCCGATCAACAACGTTTTCAGCACAGTCACTCCGTCAATTAGAAGACAATGCTGATAGCGCTATAGATGCGACACAATTTAGCGCCGTGTGCCCACAGCTTAAAATAACCCAGCAAGAGCAATCTGAAGATTGCTTGAATCTTAATATTTGGCGTCCTTCGGAGATCAATGGTTCAGAGTTATTACCCGTGTATGTCTTTATTCATGGTGGGGACTTTGAATATGGCGCAGGTTCTGATACCGACATTAACGGTGATACCGTCGTGGCTAAAAGATACCATTCGATATACGGGTGGCGTTGGCGCTGGAAAGGCGAACCTCGATATTTTCAAAGAGTTCAGTATAGGTGCGTCGTACAACAAAACGATTCAATTCGGCACAAAAAACTCGGGAGTCGCTGCGCTTCAGCAGCTCCAGTTTCGAGTGGCAAACACACCATTGATGCTGGGTGTGAAACAGATTATTGGCCAGAGCTCGGTAGAGTTTGAGACCAGTAATGAAGATGTGAATAACGCTATCAATGGCGTTATTCAATATTTTATGGGCGAAAGCTCGGTGACCTCTGGGCTGGGTGTTGTCGCGGAATACGATAATGCGATTGATAATCGTTGGACCGTTTCTGCGTTTTATGGCCTGGGTAAAGCGACAGTAGAGGGCAGTCTGTCAGACGATGAAAGTGTCGATGCGTATGGTGCTGGATTTCGCTATCAGATAGCTTGCCGATATGGGTTACACATGGGGTAGACCTCGCTTTTAGTGACGTTGACAGCGCGTTTTATATAACGGTTGGCAGTGGATTCTAATGATGGAAAGGTGGGTGTTAGTCAATCGATTGATTTTTCTACATGCAGCATAGTTTTCATAGCAATCATGAACTAGTATTTTTTTACAACAAACATAACAGGTATCAATATGAAAAATTACGACCCAAATGAATTGGACGCTACGCAAGTATTACTTGATGGTGTCGATACAGATAAACGTTCGACTTTGACTAAGTTAGCGGTTGGGGCTGCGGCACTGCCTTTTGCCTCTGTTTTACATGCAGCCCCTGAAAAACTGGTTGGCCAAAACATCAAACTGATGCCTAACGAGAAAGGGCCATTTGATATCGTTATCGAAAATGGCCGTGTTGTTGATCCTGAAACTGGACTCGACGCAATTCGTCACGTCGGTATTAAAGGTAAGCGTATTGCTGCAATCTCAGACAAAAAGCTGCAAGGCAAAACAATCATCGATGCTGAAGGTCTCGTGGTTGCACCTGGCTTTATCGATATGCACGCTCACGGACAACAACTTCCTGCTGCCCGTGCTCAAGCATTCGATGGCGTAACCACCGCTCTTGAGATGGAATCTGGTCTATTCCCAATCGGAACGTACTACGATATTACTGCTGCTGAAGGTCGCCCGATTAATTACGGCGCTTCTGTAGCATGGACTTACGCTCGTATTCAAGCAAAAGAACCTACGATGCCTGCTCCTGATGGTACGATTGTTTGGTTCCAGAAAGCTTTTTCTAAAAACAATTGGCAAAATACCCTAGCAACCCCAGATGAATTAAAACAAATTCTGGGCTCGGTTGAGCAAGGTCTTAAAGAGGGGGGCTTAGGCATTGGTATTAACGCGGGTTACGCACCAGGTTATGGCCACAAAGAGTACTATGATCTTGCTAAACTAGCAAAACGCTATGAAGTACCAACCTACACTCACGTTCGTTACCTAAACAGCGCAGAGCCACAATCAAGCTTTGAAGCATACCAAGAACTCATTAGCCTGTCGGCGACAACGGGTGCACACATGCACATTTGTCACCTCAACAGCACGTCAGTACAAGATATCGAAGATTGTGCCGATTTAGTTCAATCCGCCATTGATCAAGGTTTAGCCGTTACTACTGAAGCTTATCCTTATGGTGCTGGCTCTTCCGTTATTGGCGCAGAAGTTTTCCGTGGTGACGATTGGTTACAACGTTGGGGTGTACCAAGCGCTAGCTACATGGAAGCGAATGGTAAAGCACTAAACCAAGAAAAAGTCACTGAACTACAAGCATCAGCGCCCGGTACCGTGGTTGTCATGCACTTCTTAAAACCCGATGAGAACAAAGAAGATCGCGCTAAAATGGACCGTTCAGTATTGTTCCCAGGTGCAGCTATCGCTTCAGATGCAATGCCTTGGATGGATGATAAAGGCGTATTAATTGAAGGTGATGTATGGCCACTTCCAAGCAACGCAATAGCTCACCCTCGCTCACTTGCTTGTTTCTCTCGTTTTATTGAAAAATATGTCGAGGAATACAAAGCGGTAACACTAGTAGAAGCGATGGAAAGAACTAGCTTAAACGCATGTCGTATTCTTGAGGATGCTGTGCCACAAATGGCAAATAAAGGTCGTATTCAAGTAGGTAAAGATGCTGATTTAGCTATTTTCAAACTTGATGAAGTAAAAGCCGTTGCAACATTTGATAAACCAAATGCCCTTTCTACAGGCATGAAATACGTACTTGTAAACGGGACACCTATCATTGAAGCTGGTGAAATGTTGTTAGATTCAAACCCAGGTGAAGCGGTTCGCAACAAAGTTACTGGCTAAGTTATCCTGACTTAAAAGGTTGGGCATTAGCTCAACCTTTTTTATTGCTTACCGAGTAAATATAGACAACGAAAATCGAAAGAGAGCATGCTATGAGCAAGAAGCCTATTCCAGTAACAATTTTAGCCGGATTTTTAGGAGCAGGGAAAACGACCCTACTAAACCATATATTAACCAATGCAAATGGAATGCGCATGGCTGTGATCGTCAATGATTTTGGATCAATCAATGTTGATGCGGAGTTAGTTAAATCTGAAAGTGAAAATATGATCAGCCTAGAGAATGGCTGTATCTGTTGTAACCTTGCAGAAGGACTAGTCGTTTCGGTAATGCGTTTACTCGCATTAGAGGAACGCCCAGACCATATTATTGTTGAAACTTCAGGTATCGCAGAACCCAAAGAAGTGGCACTTCAATTTGAAGATCCGGAACTGCAAGCACACGCACCTTTAAATGCAATCGTGACGACGATCGATGCGGAAAACATTTTAGGGCTAGAAGGCCCAATGGAGACGTTGTCGAAGCAGCAAATTCAAGTGGCTGACATTGTTCTGGTTAATAAAGTTGACCTAGTCGATGCTGATAAACTAGAGCAAGTCAAAGCATGGTGCCGAGTACAAGCTCCGTTTGCTAAATTGATTGATATTTCATTCGGCGAAGTGGATTTACCTATCTTATTTGATGCCCCTGAAAGTACGCGCTTTGTCACTAACAAAATAGCGGCTGATCAAAGGGAATGCCAGCACCATGATTGTCATGATGAGCACTGTCATCACGTGAACCATGATTTCGAAACATTCAGCTTTGAAACTGATCAACCGCTTAATCTACAAAGTTTGTATCCTCTACTGCAACAGTTTTCAATTGATGCTTATCGCATGAAAGGTATTTTAAATTTAACCGATCGTCCTGATCATCGCTGTGTATTTCAGTGCACGGGCCAGCGAGCCAATGTGACGGTTGGAGATGCATGGGAAGATGATGAATCTCGTTCGTCACGGTTAGTCTTCATTGGACCTAAAGGTGGCCTTGATAAAGAGAGTATGCGTAAAAAACTGAACGCACTGGTGGCGTAGTTAGAACGGAAATGGAGTAGATGGCAAGCCTATCAACCTAGCGCTTGCCTATACCTAGCTTACCTCTGCCTACTTTGCATTGACTCATCCTTAGCATCCTTATCTTATTGAATTATTGGCTACTTTCGATTCTATTCGGTTTTTCCAAATCCATATTGCTCATTCCCCTCGCCATCTGAAACAAAATAGTCTTATCGATTTTCGAGACTCTGTTCATCAGTACCTTCTCAGAATCGGTTAACGTCAAAAAGCAGATAAAGACTCAATCGTGGGTTATTAGGGCGTGTTGATCAGCGATTGTTAGCTCGATGGTTAGTCCTCAATGATGGAATCAAAATGACGACTAAATATAGAATAAACCATGATTTGTCCCGCCATAATCGCGCCAAACATCAGCAAGGCGGACAGACCAATATTCGGAATGGGTAAAATGGAGGTCGCAAAGAAGGACTCACTTGCTCCGACAATGATTCGACTACCGGGGACAAGAATGATGATCCCTTGAATAATGTATATGAGTGGTGGAACGTGACGCAATTTTCCCATCCCCAACCCGTAAAGCGTAATGAGTATTGTGCTTACCCATGTACCTACAACCCAATCGGAAGTAAACCAATGTGGCCCCCACATGCCAATTGCCGCGACAGGAAGGCCTAAGAGAATTTCTGTCATACTTGCGTTGAAAATAAGGCCAATAGCGACAGAAATCCCGATCAGTGCGGTGACATGAAGAACGAATGGGATTTCATCAATAAATACCGGTACCGATAATGGTTGATTGATTATGTTGGCTAAGCCTAACCCCATAACAATGCCGATGAATATTTTCATTACTATGAGTGCGCTTTGTGCAAGCAGTTCGATACCTGACCGAAAGTCATTGAGAGCAAGACTGGCTAAGCCGTTGGTGACGGTTAACCCAGGAATAAAAAGGACAATGGAAGAAATGCACAGTGCCAATGTTGGTAAGCCGGGAACCTGTGCCGCTATCATACCGGTTAAAAAACTGGCTACTAAGGCGACAAAGAACTCGACAAGAATGCTTCTTGGCCCAGTCAGGAAAATTTGTGCTAGCCAGGCTATAGCGCCCAGAATAATGGATAAACCGACCGCCAGATAAGTACTGCCAACTAACATTAAATAACATGGCGGAAGCAATAAATTGGCAAAGCACAAGGTACGATTCGAGTAGGTTTCTGAACCTTCGTAATGGGAATGAGTCGAAAACCCTTTAAGCGTTGCGACTAAATCACGTAAGTTAACCGAGGGTGGTTTTTTGTTTTCCATCACGACTTTTTGCGTGGGTTGCTCAAAAATAGTGATGACTTTTGTCGGGGTCACATCAATAGAGACATCAATGTTCTGGCGTTTTGCATAAGCTTGAGTGTATTGAGCTACCGAGTAAGGCGCACAACCAGATTGATGTAATCGGTCCGAAAAGCTCAAAATTTCTTGCTGGCATTGTTCGATATGATTTGTTTGTTTCATTCTGTTTGTTTCTCAATCACCAAGGCGATATATGTTTGAGGGGCATTCTAATTCAATAGTATCCTCATTCAAGCGTAACCAATAGTCGTGTATAGAGGACGGGCCCCTACAAACGAACAAGGCAATGGTTAAAAAGATAGGATTCATTGAATGAGAGGTTATCAGTTTATCGTTGAGGTAAATCAGTCATTGTTGAAGCTGCAACCTCAAAAATAGATCCGCTCATGCAGCTATTTGAAGGCGTAAAACTCCAAATCCATGAGGTGATTGATTTAACTCTGAGGCTTTTAGAAAAGCTCGGTAATGAGTAAAGGAAACTAATATTTAGGAAATGGAAGCCTAAATAAGATTGATGATGAGCGTTAGAATCACAACTAGAATGGAACCGACATAAGCAATTTCAATAATGTTTGAATCAATCCAGTTGCAGTATGCTTGAATTGCTAAACTCAGTTTGTTTTTCATAATGGCCTTTGGAAAATTAACCGAAATCTACTGTAAATAATAGCTTATTATGAGTGAGCTTTGATGACGGTTTCAAAGGTTCCTTAGCGCTAACAGTGTGATTGCGGCGCTCACGTATTAACAATATCGTCCCGTGGGTTCATGGGGCGGATACAGTCGATAAGGTTTAAGAGCAGAAAGTTGGGCTAAAAAAGAGCCGCTTATTTGTGGTTCATCGCGGCTTTCCAAGAAGTAGTCGGTATCTCGATACCCATACCCCATTCGCTTGATTAGTTTTATCTTGTTGTTTATCCCTTCTAGGGTGCAGGTGTTTAGCGGATAACTTGCCGATGCGATAATACCGTGAAGATAAGGACTCAGTTTTCGTGCGAACTCTTTCAATGGCTTAATTCCACTCTCTTGTACTTGTGCCCACCAAGCCTCCCAGAGCCCTTTAGCATGTGCTTCTGATTCACAATACCAAAGCTCTTTGAGTTGTGCCCCGAGTATATAAGTGGTCATTAAGTCCTTATTGATATTCAATATTTCTGTAAGATAGCTGTCTTGCCGTGGATTTAAGTTGCCTCTATTTTTCAACAACACCCAGCGTGAGGGCTTGACCCATTGCCTCGCTTTTTTATCTTGCTTGAGCTTGTTGGCTTGGTCGACTCTGACTCTATCCATGACCTCACGACCAAACTTAGCGACAACATGGAATAAGTCGTAAACGATTTTTGCGTTCGGGCAGTGCGCTTGAACTTCAAGGTCAAAAGCCGTATTCATGTCCATCGCGACCGCTTCGATATTATTGCCATGCTTGCCTAACAGCTCGAAGAACGTTCGTATGTCCTTGCGGCTACGGCCTAACCCTATCCAAATGACTTGATGAGTCTTAGCGTCAACAATGACCGTGGCATACCTATGCCCTTTAAAGATAGCGAACTCGTCCATGACGAGTTGCCTTAGCTCTTCCCATTTCACTGACGGTACAACTTGTCGAAGTCGGCGTTTATCTATCTCTTTAATGGTGTGCCAATGTACGCTTGTTAACTGGGAGATATGCTTAATGGGAAGAAGAGGCAGCAGTTGTTCTATATAACTTTTTAAGCGCTTCGTTATACGAGCATAAGGCTCTAACCAAGATAGAGACTCTGTTTTTATGCCGCAGTCACGACACTTGATTCTTCGTGTTTGAACGGAAAGTTCAACAGGAACACCGAGCAACATGGCCTCTTTTACATGACGCCATTGATACTCATGAATAGCCTCGGCCTCGAGACCACAAAGGCACTTAGCCTCAGAGTTAGGTTTAAGAGTCAGGGTAATAAGTGATGCTGTCTGGTGAGACTTTACTATTTGAAAGCCTTCCCAGAATGAAGATAGGAAAGTATGATTCGGCATGAAAACGGTAGTTTGTGTATGATTTTTGTTTGGCGACTAAACCATGTCACTTACTACCGTTTTTGTTTTTAGTTCCCGCTAATGCGCGATGAACCTTATTTGTTTCGACCTAGTGAGTCAGAAACAGATAAACGGCTCTTTTATTGAGTGGGTGCTGGATTCGAAATCTAGCTCACGAAACCTTAGAGATTGAGTCTACTCAGTGATCTCTTGCAGCACTTCTCCGATTGACCCGCTTGGTTGGGTGATACCCAGTTTGTTCGAAAGCGTTGGCGCAATGTCATATGGCGTCACTGGTCGCGATACCTTCTTAGCTTCAACGTCGTAGCCTGCAAAGATCACAGGCACATGAGTGTCGTATTTCCACGGAGAACCATGTGTAGAGGCAATTTGGAGGCCTTCCATGTCGTTAATGTAGCTGCGCGGTGCAAATACTACGTACACGTCGCCAGAACGAGCAGGGTGGTAGTTGTTTTTAATTAGCTGCATCACATGCGTATCCGGTACTCGGTTAGCCGCAATGTCACTACTTGATACAGCAAACGCAACACCTTTCACTTTTGCAATTTCATCCGCAATAGCTTCTTGGACCTTAGCCAGATCAAGCTTCTTCTCAGCGATCAGATCATGATTCAGATAGATGTAAGGTTGTGCGTACAAGCGAATCGCGTCTTTGGTTAAACCAAATTCATCCTTCAATCGTTTCTCAACACCACTCGAGAGTAGTGTGTCTTTATTGAAGTATTGAGCTTGATTGAAACCAAGCGCATTTGCCGCAGGTGAAGATTCAGGTACACCGTGGTCGGCAGACAGCACAATCAATGTGTTTTCTAGCCCGACTTGGTTATCCACGGTTTTGAAAAGCTTAGCGAGAGTCTTATCAAGTCGGATAAGGTTGTCTTCTGTTTCTAGGCTTTCAGGACCGTAAAGGTGCACCACGTAGTCATTTGATGAGAAACTCACTGACAGATAATCGGTCACGTCGCCTTGACCAAGCTTCTCTTGCATCAACAAGGTGCTAGCGAAGTTTTCCGTGATTTCGTCACCAGCAGGGCTGACGGTTAGCGTTGTGCTGTAGTACTTGTAACTTGCCGGGCCATAAGGATGAGGGAAGGTGCGTTGGAAGTCACCGAGTTTCACTTTGTGTTCGGTATCGTGTTCTTGCAACGTGTACTTATCACGCGGTAATGAGAGCTCCCATTTCTGTTTGGAATACTGAGCAGCAATCGCTTTCTCGTTCCAGCGTGATACCCAATCTGGATTCTCGTCATAGTAATAGTTACTGGTGACAAACTCCGATTGTGCTTTGGAGAACCAGAAGGCTTTACCACTGTGTCCTGCCAATGAGATTGCGCCGCGGTCTTTCACTGATACACCGAATACTTTTGATTTGCCACTATTGGAAATCGTCAGTTCGTCACCAAACGTGGTGGAGAGTATTGGCTCTGGAGAGCGGCCATCGCCTTGTGCTGTCTTCTGCGTTGGGTCGATCTCTGTTGCTTTATCGACACCTGCACCAGAGGTCAGCATTTGGTAGTTACCGTCTTCTACGTTATACACCAAACGTTCTTCGCTACGGTCATACCAAACGTTACCTACCATGCCGTGTACGCTCGGTGGAGCACCTGTTGCAAGCGACACATGGCCCACGATCGTTTCCGTGTTGCCATGTTGGTAGTTTGCGTTGGTGTAGTAGGTACCATCATCCATTAAGTACCGGAAACCGCCTTCACCGAAGTTGTGCTTATATCGTTCGATTAGATCTGCGCGCAGGCCATCTACCGTGATTTGAAGGACTAGATTTGGCTTTTCCTCAGCTGAAGCTGGGAGAGCGCAGAGTAACGCGAGGGTTAGTCCTGAAAGCTTGGTGTATTGCATAGAGTTTCCTTATTCACTGTTGCCGCTGAGTTCTAATGTTTGGTCAGGTTTCCAACGTTTGGCCAGATTTGTAACGTGTGTGCAGTGCGAATCGTATTTTTAGTATTGTTGGTGACGATTAGTGAACCATAACCTTCGGCATCTTTAGTTAGTTCGCTTCGTTAGCTAGTTCACATCCTTAACTAAACGCAGCCCCATATCTGACATAGTGATCGATTGGCTTGCGAAGTCACGACGGTAACTTTCAGATTCATTTTCGTCATAAGCAAAGCTGCCACCGCGAACCGATTTGTGTGATAAACCGACGTCGCTGTGTTTTGCGTTGTTAGGGTTGTCTGTTGGACCGAATCGGTAGAAGGTGTCATCGAAGGCATCGATAACAAACTCGCCCACGTTTCCTGTCATGTCATATAAGCCTAGTTCATTTGGTTTCTTTAGCCCGACTGGATGTGCGCTATTTTTAGAATTTGCTGAGTACCACGCAACATCATCTAAGTTATTGGAACCACTGTAAGTATAGCCTTTACTTTTATTGCCACCTTTGGCTGCAAATTCCCATTCAGCTTCAGTAGGCAGACGGTATTCTTCACCCGTTAATTCATTCAACTGCTCAACAAAATAGTTTGCTTGCTGCCAACTAAGGTTATTGACCGGAACTTGTGGGTTTTGGAAATAACTGAGAGATGAACCCATCACCGATTCGAACAATTCTTGAGTCACCTCGAACTTCGCAATATAGAAACTATCTACAGTTACATTACGTGCAGGACGCTCTGCTTTGGTCGCTTCTGGACCGTTCGACCCCATGGTGAATGTGCCGCCTTCAACCAACACCATCTCTTGGTCAATTTGTTGGGCGATGGGGTGTGTAGGCACGCTTGCACAGCCACTCAGAAGGATAGTCATGGTGACGCTGCTAATTGTTGCTAACTGTTTGTAATTAAGAAATTTCATCACGTGCCTCAGATGTTCGAAATAGGGTCTAATTCTAACGTTTAAGGTCATTCCTATTGGTTATAAAGGGTATAACATGTCACCTGTTCGAATAGGAATTATGATGGGTCCAGAATACTAAAATAGGTAGGTAAATCATGCATATTACTCAAGGTCCACAATATAACGGTAAAGCGTCTAAGCGCTTGCATGTCATGGCTAAGCCGATTGGCGCAGCATGCAACATTGACTGTAAATATTGTTACTACCTAAGTAAGCAAGATTTGTTGGAGTACAAGAAAGGCAGTTCTCCAAGAATGGATGATGAGACGTTAGAAACCTACATCCGACAATACATCGAAGGTCAAAACACGGCAGAAATCATCTTCTCATGGCAGGGTGGTGAACCTACCATGCTTGGTTTGGCCTATTTTGAGCGTGTGGTTGAACTACAGAAGAAGTACCAACCTGAAGGTGTATTGATTTCAAACGACTTACAAACCAATGGCACGTTACTGAATGACGATTGGGGACAGTTCTTAGCAAAGAATAACTTCTTGGTCGGCTTAAGTATTGATGGCCCAGAGATGCTGCATAACGCCTACCGTACTAACCGAGCCGGTCGTGGTACGTTCAAACAAGTGATGGCGGCTGTTGAGCTGTTGCACAAGCACCAAGTGAAATTCGCGACGTTAACCTGCGTGAACAACCTGACCAGTCAAAATGCACTAGAAGTGTACCGATTCTTACGTGATGTGGTGAAGTCGCCACAAATGCAGTTTATTCCTATCGTTGAACAGAAAACGTTCCGAACGGTTGCACCACAAACATCCCAAGTAAGCGAGCAGCTTAAACAAGGCGACAAACGCCTGATCCCCGGCCATAAAGATTCAATCATGGAATCGTGGTGTGTGTCGGACTTGGCTTGGGGTAACTTCTTGATTTCTGTGTTTGACGAGTGGGCCAAGAACGACATCGGCAAGGTGTTTGTTCAGTATTTTGAAGCGAGCGTAGAAACATGGATTGGGCGTCCGAACCCACTGTGTACCTTGAATGAGATATGCGGAAAGGGCTTGGCAATGGAGCCAAATGGCGACGTATTTTCATGCGACCATTATGTTTACCCTGAGTACAAAATTGGCAATATTCATCACGAGAAACTTGATGATTTGGCGTACAGCGCACCACAGAAAAAATTTGGTTTTGCTAAATCCCGCACACTGACCAGTCAATGTCAGCAGTGTGATTACAAGTTCGCTTGTCATGGTGAGTGCCCTAAGAACCGCTTTATCAAAACTCGTGCAGGCGAACCGGGCTTGAACTACTTATGTGCAGGTTGGCATAAGTTCTTTTCTCATGTCGATAAGTCGATGGCGTACATCGCTCGCGCGATGGGGCATCCGGTTGCTCATGGTAAATTCAGCGACTCAGTATTGATGGCGCATCGAGCAAAACAGGCGCAACAAGCCACGTTCGAGACCAAGTTTTAACTCGTTCTTTGGATCAACAGGTCCAAGATAAATTTAATCAGATACGAGTCTAAGGACAGGCTAAGTTCTCCAGTTTAAGGTAATACTATGATGAAGAAGAGTTTAGCGACGGCTGTTGCTTTATTGATTTCAACGTCCGCATTAATTTCAACGTCTGCGATGGCTGCGAATAGCGTTCAACAAACGGTTGACGCGCCAGCACAAAATATCAATCAAGTGCTTGAAATGACGGACACTCAAACCCGCATTCAACAGTTGTCTTACATGGCACAAGATCAGAATCAATCTGTTGAAAATCGTACTGGTGCACTGCAAGAGCTTGCTTCATATCCAAGCCAAAATGCGCTGGTGGCGGTGGCAAGAGGCTTAAAAGATCAAAACCCTGAAGTTCGTGAAGCGGCGGTTATCGGTTCTGAACCTTACCAACTTGAACATCGCTGGGCGTTAGTTTCCCCCTTGCTAAAAGACAGCGATACCATGGTTCGCCATACGGCAACGTCAAACCTAGTCCGTGACTTCAATGCATTGGATGACGAGCAGAAAGCACAAATTGAACCACCAGTCACAGAGCTTATTAGCTTCTTGGAAACGCAAGAATCTGAAAAGTACCAATTACTGTTTGCTGATGTGCTTCGTTGGCACAATGACTGGGATAAGGCGGAAACGGTTTATCTAGAGCTGATCAATACGCATCCAAAAGAAGCGCAAGTTTGGTTGAGCTACGCAGATAATTTTCGAGCTCAGAACAAAGATAAGCAAGCAGTCGAAGTATTAGATCGTGGTTTGGAGAGCGTGCCAAACAACGCCGCTCTGCATTATTCGAAATCGTTGACTCTGGTTCGCCTTGAAGACAAAACTGCGGCAGCCAAAGAGATTGAAGTGGCTGCGAAGCTAGCGAAAGATAACAGCTACTACTGGTACCTAAATGGGGTATTACAAGAAGAGTTGGATATCGACAAGTCGACTAAATCGTTCGAGAAAGCATATTTGATCTCTGGTTCTCCAGAGCAGCTATACGCGGTATGCGATATCTATGTGCGCTACGGAAATGAAAAGACCGATGATTGCTTAGGTGAGCTAGGTAAAGTAGCTCCTGACTATGTTATTGATCAGTTGAAAGATAAACGAGTAGCGCCAAGCTCATAATATCCTAATGAGTAATTAGCGAAGCCTATAATGAAAAGCCAGTCGACACGTTCGACTGGCTTTTTCGCATCCATGAACTGCTTAGACGAGGTTCAAGTAACTAAAGACAAAATAAGGGCAAGCCTGTTACTTGCCCATTTCGTTTTATTATTCACCCATAGAGCTTGATGCACGGCGTCTGTCGGTCGCGCCATAGATCTTGCCATCTTTGACTTCAATGGCATTCAAGCCACTGACGACTGGAATGACATGCACCGGATAACCGAGCTGCATGAACTCTGGTACTAACATTTCGGCGTAGGTTTTCTTTTCGACGAGTAAACCCGTTGGGTCATAAGGTTTGGTGCGATCAATCTTGGTCTTTGTCTTTTTGGTAAAACAGCGCAAAAGTACCGCCGCCAATCCCAGTCATATCCGGTTCAACCACCGACATTGTCATCTGCATCGCCACCATTGCATCGACTGCATTACCTCCTTGCTTGAGTACCGAATACCCAGTGCTGCTTACATATGGATTCGTTGCACTTACCATAAACTCTTCGCCAGTTTCGTCTGGCGTAATTGGAAAAGGATTTGGCTTAGCCGCGAAACCGACCGCTGAAACCAAACTTAAAGATAAAGTCGCTATTCGCATGCGTTCTCCGTTTAAGGTATCTGTTTATTCGCTCTAAGATTGACCGAGTAAGGGCGGTGAAGTTCGTGAGTTTGCAGCCTTTTTACACAACACTGACGCTGCTGACAGAATCATTAAATAGTAGAGAATTTTGCGGCTTAAATTTATTGCGAAGCTAAATGTAAGGGCAAACTTGGGTTCTCAATATTAATTTAACTATCTTGAAATCCTAATTTTTGAATAACTAAAGCGATTTTGGAACATGATGAATTACAGTCTTATGGAGAGGTGTTCAGTTTGATGTTGAACTCGTTTTTAATAAAGTAGTTAATTATACATGCTGATTTATATGGTTATTCTTACTTGCATAATAATTTATAAATAATATTAACATTTTTGTCACTATTTTCGGTGTGACAGATTGATATACTGGTCAGATCTGTTATTGTTCAAAATACATGTGCAGTTCATCATACTGTTTAACAAAGGGAGCTTATGTTTACACTATCGATCAAAAATAGGATTTTGGCTTTATGTTTAGTGTCGCTAGTAGGATTTACTAGTATTCTATTTGTCGGAGGGGATACGTTAACCAGTAACACCCAACAGGTTAATCGAATTGATCAAGTTACTTATCCGGTTATGAATGCGGCTTCATTGAATAGTGTATTGATCTCTCAATTAGCCGAGCGCTTTAATTTGGCAGTGACTCTAGGCGATGACGAGATTTTGGAGATGAACAAGCAAACTCTCGCTGAGATTCAAAATAACTTCAACATTCAAATCTCTCTCGATCCTTCATTACAGAGCTCATCTGCACTTTTGCAAAATCAAACCAATCAATATTTTGAGTTAGCTTACCGAATTGCTCAAGGCATGATAGATGAAGAGATCAGCCTTAGCGAAGCTGGGCGCCTTGCAAAACAGAGCACCGCAATCTTAGATGAGCTTACTTTGGGTATGCATAAGTTTTCTTTGGCTCGTCAATCAGAGTTTGAAAACGCGGTACAAGATCTAGAATCAAACAATAAAAAAGCTAACCAAATCATGAGTGTGTCTGGTGCTGTAGCCATGCTTACGATGTGTATCTTTGGTTGGTTTGTGGTGAAAGGTATACGTAGAGATCTCGCGAATATCAGTGACAAAATGCGTGATATTGCTGAAGGGGATGGAGACTTAACGGTTCGCCTACAGCATGAAAAAAATGACGAACTGAAACCTTTAGTTGAATCATTCAATAACTTTGTCTCTCATTTACAACAGAACGTCACACACACTATAGGTAACGTTACTCAGCTGGACACGATCTCTGGTTCACTTGTTAAATCAAGTCAAGTAACAAGTGAGTTGTCGACTAAGCAGCATCTCTCTATTGAAGAAGTATCAAGTTCATTAAATCAATTGTTTCTTGCCGCTAGAGAAATCGCTACGAACGCTAATGATGCTTCGACTTCAGCTTCCAGTGCGAGTGAGCAAGCAAGCTTAGGAGAGAAGCAAGTCAAGAGTACGATTTTAGCCGTGCAAGAATTAACGCATGATGTAAGTAATGCATCTCAAGTGGTTAAACAGCTAAATGACAACACACAAAGTGCTGGCTCGATACTTGAGTCGATCAGTGCGATTGCAGAGCAAACCAACCTGCTTGCGCTTAATGCGGCAATTGAAGCTGCACGCGCTGGTGAACAAGGCCGTGGTTTTGCTGTCGTTGCTGATGAAGTAAGAACGTTAGCATCAAGAACTCAATCATCTACACAAGAAATTCAATCTGTACTCTTACAGTTACAAGACCAAGCAAAAACTGCGTCATCGATTATTTCTGATAGCGTAGTTAAAGCCGAAACTTGTGTTGAAAAGTCAATTGTCGCGGAAAATTCTCTGCAGAAAATTACTTCAGATATTATCGAAATCAGTCAACGAAACGAAAGTATTGCCGCTGCGACTGAAGAGCAGGAGCAAACCTCCACTCGTATTGAAACTTTTGTCGAAGAAATTCGCAAGATGGCAGAAGGCACCAGTAACAGCGTTCAGCAAGTGGACGCCGTGGCGCAAGATATTCAAAAAGTGACTCGTAACCTTTCAACACTAACTGGCCACTTTAAAGTCAGTTAAGTTCCCTAGAATCATTCCCTCTCTCCTTTCGGCTATGCCTTAAGGAGGGCGGGAGTATGCCCCAAATATGGGCTGATTATACAAAAACAATTATATAAAAACGAAAAATCACATAACAATTGGAGTTAGTTATGAAGAAGACAGTGGTTGCTGCCCTAGTAAGTATGGCGTTTGGAGCAAATGCTGCAAACATGGATGATCTTCGAATTAGTGGATTTGGTTCTGTAGGCATCGGTAAGTCAGACAATGCGATAGGTTATGCGGGTTATACCGACGAAAAATTAGATTGGGAGCAAGAGACATTAGCAGGCTTACAATTTGATTTTCAAGTAAATGAGCGTGCTAAGTTCGTGACGCAAATCGTTGCAAACAGCCGTTATGATTATGAGCCAAAAATTGAGATGGCTTATGCCTCTTATGATTTTGAGGCCTTCACAGCTCGAGCAGGTAAGTTGCGTTTACCTTTGTTTTTCTACTCAGATTACACAGACCTTGGCTATGCGTATCCAATGATCAGGCCTTCTCAAGAGTTGTATGAAAACATTGTTTTGAAGGGCTACACGGGTGCTGATTTATTGATTCCGATTGAACTTGAAGATTCAAGTATTCTTCTTCAGCCAGTGGTTGGTATCGGTACTATTGATGAAGATGACTCAATTGTTGGTGAGGTGAAACTAGATAAACTATTCGGTATCAGTGCCAACTGGAACGTAGATGACTTTACCTTCCGTGGTTCATATTTTGTTGCTGAATCTAATCCATCTTGTGATTTCCAAAACTCACAAGACCCGTATTGTCAATTGGGTGCAATGCTAGATAGCCAAGATGGTCAGTTCATCTCTTTGGGTGCTCAATATGACAATGGTGATCTGTTAGTTAACGTAGAAGCTGCAGATGTTCAATTGGAAGGGCAGTTTTATGACTATCAATCGGTTTCTGGTTTGGTTGGTTACCGAGTCAATGAATTTACGCCTTACGTTTCCGTTAGCTGGGTTGAAACAACAGACAACGAAGAACGTGAGAACATGACTACGACGGCTATTCAAGAGTCGATGAATTACGAGCGTCTTTCTTACTCTGTTGGTAGCCGTTGGGATTTCGCTAAGAACATGTCTTTAAAAGCGGATGTGACCTATGTCGATTACCGCGATACTAGTGGTGGGTTCCAAAGTAATGTTGAAACAACAGTAAGCCCATATATTGCAACGGGTAATTACCTTGAAGACAGCTCTATTGTCTATTCAGCACGTCTTGATTTCGTATTCTAAGGAGGCCATATGAAAAGTTTACTGGCAGCAATAACCGTAGCGGTTCTTTCATTTAACGCTTCTGCTGGAATGGTAGTGATTGGTAACAATGCTGGCGTTGATTCTTTATCTAAATCAGACGTTAAAAAGTTATTCATGGGTAAGAAAAGCAAGCTATCGAATGGCACTAAAGCACAGATCATCGAGCTAGCTGATGGTTCTGAAGGCAGACTTGCCTTCCATGAGGTGGCAACGGGACGCAGCGAATCACAACTTCAATCAGCGTGGTCGCGACTTGTATTTACCGGTAAAGCTGAAGCTCCAATCCAGGTTTCAGACTACAACGAAGCAATTATAACGGTTGCTTCAAAAACCAATGCAATTGGTTATGTAGATGAAGCCGCTTTAACAGGTGACGTGAAAGTATTATTTAAATACTAAGCGTTGCTTACTTACCAGCATTTAAAAGCCCAAGGTTATTTGATTACCTTGGGCTTTTGGTTTTAATCACTATTGTTATTTATGACTAATAGTCGCGTTGACCAATGTTTTGATGGATACGATTTTTTATCGTGGGTTAAAACACGAAGCTCAACATGACGGTATAAAGCATCGCGTCTTTGTCATCAAAAGTATTGAGTGAACTGAAATCTTCGATAAAGGCACCTCTTGATTTATGAGCTTCAAAGTACTGAATTTCACCATTGATAGATACATTTGGCAGTACATCGTAGTCCACACCAATAAGATAACTGTTACCATTTAAGTGTTCATTGGCGTCGAATTGCGCCCCGTATACAAGGTATGGGGTAAATTGACCTAAATGATAACCAAGGCTTGCATACATAGAAGAATTGAAGTCACTGATTTGCCCCTCACTGGCAAAGATGGCCTGACCAAACTCATATTCTGCACCTAGAGACCAAAGTTGGATATGCTGATTGTTATCTGTTGGAAGAGAGCCAATGTTTTTGATTTTAACCGTTTGGTCAAAATTTGAATCTAGGAAAGATATGTTCCAACGATAATCTTCACCACTAAGCTGCAAGTTCGCTCCGAACATTCGATTGGTTTCAAATTCAAGCTTGGTTGATGAATTGAACTCGACATCATTCTTATCCTTAATTCCAACAAACGGGGAGAGTAACAAGGTCGCTTCATCGCTCACATCATGAGTCCAGTTCACTTTAATACCATTGAACGCCGTGATGCCAAGTACGCTGTTGTAGACCTCTGTAGGCGGCCTTGCTGTCATGTAAGCTTGGCCTACATAATAGTATTCAGACGCGAGAAATAACGGGAGCCTCAGACGCCCGACACTTACATCAAGGTCGTTAAACTCATAGCCAAGATAAGCCCACTCGAGTTGTGGTTCACTCCAATCGTATTGTGGTGGTTTGACAACTTGCACGGAAGCTTTGAATGAATTGTAAAAATAGTCGAGTTGTACCCCAAATGTAGTATCGCAGTCGTAACAGTTTTCATCGGTAAAGCCGCGGGTAATAATTAAGGGGTTATCGTTATCTGATTTTGCCCAAGACGTTGAGCCAAAGCCACTCAAGGATAAATTATCGGTAAGTTCGATATTCGCAAAAGCCGGAGAGGCCATTGAAGCACATAACACTGACGTAATTATTCTTTTCATATTATTTCTCCGAACTTATAACGTAGAGAACGTTGGCATTTTGAGGAACCGAAGAGAGTGGGGAGTAACCAATACGGTTTGGTTTGTCATCAAGCCAGTCGACTAAGCTGTCGGTTGACGCCGTTTTGATTTCTCTTGGATAACGCGCTTTTCCTGAAAAAGATAAACCAGCCCAGTGTGCATTCATTTGAGCGGCATTTTTTCCAAGCAAAAGCTGATAAAAGTCCTCTCTTTCGGCACTGTTCTCAGGCCAATCAGACAGTTCAACACGTTTGCCATTGAGGTGCTTAGTTTTCCCTCTATAGAGCTTTCGCGCTTTGTTTATTGATATCTCTTCAAATCCGGAGTCTAAAGAAAATATGGCATAATCTTCAGCGGCGTGAGCAGGGCTTAGAAAAAGCAAGCTTCCTAATAGCCCTACCGCGACTGGCAACATGACTCTGCGGGGAAGTGTTTTTATTGTTCTAATCCAATCCATGAGGTATCTCCTAACAAATCGCACTTTCTATTTGATGGAATAGCTTTTCTTTTCTTACGGGCTTCGCTACGTATCCATCCATTCCGGAATCAAAGCACTTTTGAATATCATCATCGATAACACTGGCGGTTAACGCGATAATAGGAGTTTTGCTTAAGCCTTGGTTTTTCTCGTGTTCTCGAATCTCCTTAGTTGCCGTGAAACCGTCCATAACAGGCATCATGCAATCCATCAAAATAATGTCGAAGCTACTGTCGTTCTGGTACATATCAACGGCAATTTGTCCGTTGTCTGCAATTTCAAAGGCATATCCGGCCTTCTTCAGCATGATAGAAGCTACTTTTTGATTGACGCGGTTGTCTTCGACTAGCAAGATTCTCTCTGATTTGCTCGGAATTGCGTTTTGTTCCGCTTCTTTAGGCAAAGTACGTTTGGTCGCAGCCCCGTTGATAATTGGAGTGACAGTTGCAGGTTGTTTCTTAGGTTGAGCTTTATAGGAAGCTGGTAGTGGCATAGCTTCTACCGCGGTGAGTACTTTCTCTTTAAGCATTTCGAACTTGAATGGTTTTGGTACATAGTCATCCATACCAACGTCGAAACACCTCTGAATATCGTCATCGATGACACTGGCGGTCAATGCAATGATAGGGATGCGTCGCGTCGCTTCCGTTTCTTTTTCAATTCTTCGGATGTTGCTTGTTGCATCAAAGCCATCCATAACCGGCATCATGCAGTCCATGAGTATCGCCGCGTAATGAGGATTAGCGGTGAACATGTCCACAGCTTCTTGACCATTATTAGCGAACTCGAATTCAAAACCACTTTTACCGACATGAAGACCAGCAATTTTTTGGTTGATCTTGTTGTCTTCAACGATGAGGATTTTGTGTTGGATCTCGACTGATGTCTGGCTTGCTTCTGATAGTTCCGCCAAACCTCGAGTATCACAAAGCTCAATAGCTTTAATTAAACGCAAGCCGAGTAGGGGCTGTGCGACTTGTGCAGTAACGCTGTCACCAAGATCCGCTGGCTCACTTAAGAAGGAACGTATCAAACAGATAGTGATGCCGTTTTGGTGCAGCTTTTCTAAGTTATCTGCGTGGGTATTAGCTAGGAATGCGTCATCTTCGGCGAAAACAACAGTAATAGGTTTAGTGTGTTTTTGAGTGGAGAGCTGCTCTGTAATTGCCGTTATATCATTCGTTTTATCGGTAACCTTCAAACCATAAAGGTTAAGGTCGGACTCTATTCGCTCGGAGAGCATGTTTTCGTTACCCAGCACATAAATATCAGCCGTTGCTGTACTTGGTTTTGGCAGTATCAAGTCAACAGGCAATACCAAGTCGAAGTAGAAACAGCTTCCTTCACCTTTGACGGAGTCGAGTTGAATTTGACCACCCATCAGCTCTACCAACTGTGTACTGATGGCTAGGCCAAGACCGGTACCACCGAATTGTCTGGTTGTTGAATCATCCTCTTGAGCGAACGGTTCAAATATTTGTTTTTGTTGCTTTGAATCGATACCAATACCTGTGTCGCGAACGGCAAATCGAATGGTGACATTATCGTCAGATTGTTCGAGCGTTTGGATTGATAATGTGACGCCACCTTCTGCCGTGAACTTCACTGCATTCGACATAAAGTTCATTAGGATTTGTCTTAAGCGGTGATCGTCGATCATCACGCGAGCTGGTGTGTCTGGGCTGATATCAACGTTAACCGATATTTTTTGTTCTTTCGCTTTTGGTGCCACAATAGAGGCGATGTCGTATATCGACTCTCTAATCGATGCAGAATGCGGGCTGATTAATAGCATGCCAGACTCAATTTTAGAGAAGTCTAAGATATCGTTGATTAAGCTAAGTAGCAGTTGGGATGAAGTTTCAATCGTATCCACATAATCACGCTGTGTGGGTGTGAGCGGCGTATCTGCGAGGATTTCCGAAATACCAATAACACCATTGAGCGGGGTGCGAATTTCATGAGACATGTTGGCCAAGAAGCTACTTTTTGCTTTGCTGGCTTGTATTGCGTGGTCTTTCGCGTGTTCGGCATCCTCTTTGGCTCTCTCTGCGTCTTCTTTTGCTACCGTCAATCTCTCTTTCGCGAGCTCTCGTTCGATGGTCAATCGTTCAACTTGCTGAGCAAACAGACTGAGTTCATCTTTACCTTGGATTAATTTATCTAAAGAAGGGCGCGTGTCATCATTTTCGCTTTTTAAGAAAGCTAACACCAAATTAAGGTTGTTAGTGACTTGTCTCGCCAAGCTAAGAGTTAAACCCATAACAATCGCAGCCAGCAAAGCGACGATTGAAATAAACAGGGTTCGTTGTATTTGCGCGTCATAGATGGCTTGCTCAACTTCTTGTTGAAACTCTTGCTTGATTACGCCGCCAAGGCTTTGTAATAAGTTGAGCCGTGCGCTCATCGCTTCTAAGCCGACAGACACTTCTTGTGGCGTCAGTTGGCTGATTGTATTTAGGTCGAGTAGCGCGCTTCTTATCTCTTGGCTTTGAGCAAACACATCATTTCGAAACACTTCAACCATCAAAGAAACTTGATGTTCGTTGGCGTTCAATGAAACAAAGCGCTCTAAGAACAATTGCTGTCTTTCACTCAAGGTTTTGATCTGTTCGGCGAGTTCTGGGTCGTACTCTTGGCTGATTTGGAAGATCTCAATCAGTGAACTACCAAGCTTGAACTCTTCGTTCGACCAAAACATCAACCACTCAAGTTGTTGAAGGGCAGTGAGGTGCTGTTGAATTTCACGTTTAGTGTTTTCAAAAGGGACTTTCTCTACTTCAAGTAACAGTTGCTTGTATAAATCGCTCTGCCATTCGAGGGCATCCAATTTATCGTAAGTGTCAGTCACTTGCATCGTCGATAAGGTCGCTTCGCTGAAATCGGCAACAAGTTGATTCATTTCATCAGATGCGTCTAAAAAAATGATGGGAGACAGGTTTTTAAGTTCTGCCTTTACTTGGTTGCTTTGAGTAGCAAACTCTTCAGGGCTAGAGGCTAAGGTACTTCTATACAAAATAGAAATATCTTGAAGATAGACAGATAACTGATTGGTTCGTTCAAAATCGGTTAACTGAGTCGTTAATATATAAGCCTGTCTACCTGCTAGGAAGAGTAATAATGAAATGGGAAGTAGAACTAAGCCAAAGAGTTTATGTTTGACTGAAAGGTTATTCCAAACCGTAATCGCCATATAAGGATCCATCCAACTGTCGTTATATAAAAACAGTAGAATAAAAATGCCGATATGGAAACTTTGAAACGGTAAATTTTACGTAAGTGTGGGAGAGGTATAAGTTCTTGTGATTCCAGAGCTTATTTGGAAATGCGTTCTTTTATTAGTAATTTATAGCGTTTGGCAGTTTGTTTAATTTTATGCTTATTGATGAATCACTTAAAAAGCTTACTAATGAGGACGATTGTTATCGAGGCTTAATTCGAAAAGAAGTTGCTCTAATACGGTTTTTGCAGAGGGTTCTAATGTCCAAATACCGAGCATTCTGTTAAGTGCGGCGCGATACACTCTGTTTTTTAGTAGGAAGGCGAGTGTGCTCGTATCATTGCTGAATACGTGCATTTGTACGATGGTGAGCTCTGCTTTGTTCTCAATGTCTATTTTCTGAAGATTGAAAGCGGGTAGGAAGGCAGACTCATACCAAACCTCAACGATCTCTCGAAGCTCCATCTCTTCTTCAGGTACATCGCACTCCTGAAGTTGGTGGTTTTCAGGAATTGCGGATAAGTAAGCTACATCAAGCTTGTCTGCAACGAATGTGTACATATTCTTCCTTGTTACCTGTGGTATTGGGGCGAATCATCCCTCTCGCTTATGAATTTGTCAATTATATCCATTTTCCTAAATAGCGAATTGTGATTAAGCGTTGAGGTTTTAGCTTAAGCTGTTTAAGTATTTGTCTGTTAAGCCAAAATATTTCAAATTTCCATCCGGCTCTAACACTAAACTCATGTTTGATGTTGCGATCAAACCAGGGTCGTTAGTCGAAAAAATCACGGTCTTATTCAACAATTTATCGGAGAACAGGCGATTAAAGTATTGAGCGTTTTCTTGCTCTGCACCGTTGAACGGTTCATCAATGATAATCAGAGATTGCTCACAGTTACCTAGGCCAAGTACCAGACGCAGTTTTTGTTGAATTCCATTCGGAAGACTTTTGCATTTATCCACGCTTAACTGAGTAGCCAAGCCTTCCGGAAGCCATTCATCTAATTCGAAGAAGCTGATCATCTCTTGCATCTTGTCTGTTGGAATCAGTCCGTTGTGTAAAATGAAGTTGGTCTCAAGTGAGCCTTCAAAAATATGCAAATTGAAAGGGATGTAGTTAATCGACGTGCGATAACGGTAGCTATTGAACTGTTTAATGTTGTAACCATCGACAGATACAGCGCCTTGATAGCGGTCTTCTAACCCAGCAATGATTGAAATTAAGGTGGTTTTACCGCAGCCCGTAGGGCCACAAATGACCACTTTGGCACTGGGTGGGATTTTGAACCCCAAGTTAGTTAAGCCGGTTGCTGCTCCCGCGTATCGGTGACTGACACCGCTGCCCACGATGCTGCCTTGGAACAGGCGAATAGGCGGGCTTTTCTCTAAGGTTAATTTGTCGTCATTCATCGACATTAAATTGTTGATCTGTGCGGACGAAGCTTTGATCGACTGGAACTTGGAAATTGAGTTATAGATACCCATGATTGGGCCTAACGCTTTCCAAACCAGAATAACGGTCGCGAGCATGGCACCCGCATCAGAAGTACCTTCCATCACGCCAATAACTGCAGTCACGATACTTGCTGTGCCAATCACTTGGATCAAACTACCGCCAGCGGCCTGAATCTTACTGTTCGTTACGGCAACGTTCTCTGCATCGCTGGTGCTTTGCATATGCGATGCGCTGAATCGAGATTGAACGACACGAAGTAAAGGCAGGCCTTGGATAGTCTTGATACCACGAAGAATTTCATTCCATTGATACGAAACCATCGCATTGGCACGCGAACTTTTGGATGTGGCTTGCGAGTAGATATAGCGCGAGTAAATACAGAACACTAACATCAGTATTAAGCCGCCCATCACCACCAATGCCGCTGTACCAGACATCAGAGCAATGGCGATGATAAATACAATCACAAACGGCATATCAAAATAGCTAAGCGTTGATTCTGCGGTCACCAAGCGTCGGAAGGTATCGATATCTTTCAAACGTGCTAGCTGAGAAGAGACCCCAGCAGTAGATGTCATCGCATAGGGTAGCCAAAGCAACTTAGATATAACGGCTTGCGAGATGTGCACGGCGAGGTCTTTACCGGAGGTCGCAATAATGTTGACGCGCATTTTCTTAAAAAAGTATTCAGAGAAGCCGACAATAATGGCGAATAAGGTTAGCCAATAGAGTGTGGCTTCGGAGCTCGAAGTCAGTGCGAAGTTATATACACTCATAATAAAGAATGGCTGCAATGCACCGAGAATACTGATGACGAAGCTGAGAATGATCAGGCTTTTAAGTTCATTGTTATAACGATAGAAAGCGTATTTAATCCAATTGCTTCTGTCTTGCGATTCCGGAGGTGGCTCGCGGAACAGACGAGAATATTCGCTAATCGCAATCAGCAAACAGGGCTTTTTGCACATTGGGTATTCAATGGTGTTGTTGTTCGTGTAATCAAACAGCAGCAACTTTCCATCTTTGGTGCCTAAGAAAATCGCACTTAGATTCTCTATTTCAATAAAGCATGGCTGAGGGTGTTTATCTATATTCTCGAGTGTCTTTAATTTGGTCACATCACAGCGATACCCAAGACGCTCTATGGTTGCTGTAAAGCTGTCGCTGTCTTTGTGTTTCGGAATAAAAGCATCGCTGAGTATCGCGGGTGTGCCTTCCCATTCGAGTGCTATCAAGGTGTAGGCCAAACCGCGGATAAGTGGCGATTGACTGTAACGTTCGTCGTATCCGCTGGATTCAAAATCCAAGACACGTTGCGGTACATTATTGAAGTCGACTAAGATACTCATTGGTCACCTCCGGTAAGTTTTACGCGTTTGAGGCGATGGTTAAGCTTGTCCATTTTATTACTGGCGATGATCAAGATTTTGTCGTTGGCTCGATAAGCCGTACTGGTGAGAACCATTCGTGCAAATTCCTCATCAAACACACAGTCGATGTCATCAAATATCAATACGCGCTTACTGGCGAGCAGGGCGCGAACTAATAATAGGGCGTAGCCAACTTGGCGTGAGAATGGGTTACGCATATGGCCTTTGAGTTCTGTATAAAAACCGGCAGGAAGCCCATCAATTTGAGCTTTGATGTTCATGGTTTCACACAGTGCAAACGCCGTGTTATTCAAGCTTGGGCGGAAACAGGTGAGGTTATCGATAATCGTCCCTTCTACGAACGAACTGGTCTTATCAACCATCAGAACACTGTTACGCCAAACGTTGTAATTGACGTCATCCAAAGGCGTGTCGTTAATCATGATATCTAGTTTGCTATCACTGTTCTGACGCGTAATACAGTTAGCGAGGTGGGTCTTACCTGAACCACTTTTCCCTGTCAGCAAATAGGCTTGTCCGAGTTCGAACTCGATACGCTGCTTTTCAGAATACTTAACCGAGATACGTTCTACTTCTGTTGTTTCATGTTGGTGTTCAACAGAGGCGGCCAATTCAAGGAGGTCAACGATACGCTGAATATGGAGTTTGTTTAACTCCCAACGGCTCGCGGTGCGCATCACTTGTTGGTAAGGCGCAAAATAACGGTTGGTTAGCATGATGATCGCGGCCATGATGCCTTGGCTAGATTCCATATTGATAACGGCCGTTGCCAGTACCACAACAACACAAGCTATAGAAAGCTGTTGGATGAGCGCCAATATTAGGCTGAAGTTAGATTCAATCTGCTCATATTTGATGTTCTCAACTTCGCGCTCTTCGACCATTTGTGTCATCAGGCTTTCAACGCGGTATTCCATATTTCGAGCTTTGATATCAAGCGGGCTAGAGATGATCTCAATGATTTTGGAGGTAGTTAA
Source organism: Vibrio sp. 10N.239.311.G01 (assembly GCF_041465805.1). Classification (NCBI taxonomy): domain Bacteria; kingdom Pseudomonadati; phylum Pseudomonadota; class Gammaproteobacteria; order Vibrionales; family Vibrionaceae; genus Vibrio; species Vibrio sp. 10N.239.311.G01. The sequence continues at coordinate 7,768 of NZ_JBFSRM010000033.1, read as the reverse complement.
CCCTTCGATGTCTGACTTATTCTGCAAACTACCAATCTTTTGTTTGGAAAGGCTCCACGCAAAAATAGCCAAGATGACAGAGGCAATCAGAAGGGTAATGCCAGCCCATATGTTGATGAGTCCTATGATGAGGATAGTGATCACGCTGACGGCAAGGTTGATAAGCGCTCGAACCGATTCGCCACCAAAGAAGGTTTTCAATTCAGGAATGGTTGAGATTCGTTCTAGGTATTCGCCTGGCTCCAAACGTCGGAACTTAGAGATTTCCGCCAAACAGATGGATTGAAATACCTTATTGGTTAAGTTGGTCTCAAACTGCCTCATGATGACAGAGGAAATCTTCTCTTCCTGATTTTTTAAGTGATAGTCGAGGAAGATAGAAATCAAGATAATCGCGAACAATAAGAACAGAGTATCTTGTGCTTGGTTGGGTAACACTCGGTCAAAAATGATCAGAATGGAGAAGGGCAGTACCAAACCAAACAGGGTCGATATTATCGTTGAGAAAGTCAGATAACACTTATCTGCCATGTTGATCTTTTGCGAAAACTGCTCAGTTTGCATTGCGACCTCCTTTCCTCAACGACTCCGTTGAGAGAAGATGTTTAGGCACCAAATCTTGATTGTCTCGTCCCTCAATATCGCTCATTAATTGCATCACGCTTTCGATAGATTGAATTGAGAGTATTCCCTTAATTTGCTCAAGCTTGATGGTCTCGATGATGTAGTCGTATCGTGCGCTTTCGTAGTCTCTTAAGGCGCTGAATAGTTTACTTTCCGCCGCCAGCAAGTCGGTGATAGTACGCGTGCCCAATTGGTAGGCTCTTTGGATCCCTTTATAAGACGCGTAGTTGGCGCGAATGATGTTTTCGTAACTGCTTATAGACTGCGAGAAATCGTTAATGTTGAGCACGGAGGTATTCACACTGTTACGTGTGGTGTAAAGCGAATCTTGGTAAAGCAGCTCAGTACGTTCGATGGCCGTCGATGATTTTTGATAGCCGTAGTAATCAGAGCCACCAGACAAGATAGGAACTGCTAGGTTTAACCCAACACTGGTTGAGTTACTTTCGCCTGTCGCTGTAATGTCGGTTTTGTCGAAGTTATTGGCGTCATCGTGTCGATAGCTGGCTGAAAGCGATACGGTCGGTAAGAAGTTCGAACCGCTCTCTTTTAAGCTTCTGCGGCTTCTTTCTACGTTTTTCCTTGCTACCAACAAGTCGTTATTGAGCTTTAACGCCTGATCCATGATCGAGCGTTGCTCTGTTTCGTTGATCTCTTTTAAAGGCACGCTTTCGTATATGTCTTGCGATGGAGTAATAGGGTATTGAATTTGAATAGAGAGCCCGTTGAGAATGACACGACGGTCTTTCTGCAAGGTTCTCAATCGATTCGACACACCTTCTTTCTGAGCAATCACTTCGTAAAGCTCACTGGCGGCTGTATTGCCGAGTTCCACATTGCGTCGCATTTGATGTTCACGCGTCTCAGACGACTTAAGCTCTACCTTGGTCGCTTTAATTTGTGCGTTGTTTTTCAAATACTCAAAGTATTGAGAGCCGATTTCTGAAATAGTGCTTTGGATTTTGTTCTCGTGTTTAATCTCTTCAATGTTGAAGTCGAGCTTTGCCGTCCCATATTTGAAAATATCGCCCAGATTGAAGATCGATTGAGAAAGGGAAAGGCTGTAGCTGTTCGAGTTATAGCTTGAAGTTTCATCAGGCACACTTGATAGCAAGGTTTCATTCTCGTTCCATGTGGTATCGGCAGCACCATTGAGGGAAGGAAGAAATTTTGAGCGGCTGATACCAATGTTGTACTCGTTCTCTTCGACCCCTTTATCACTCGCCCGAAGAGAAAGGCTGTTCTGCAGACCGAGTTCTACCGCCTCAAGCAGGGTAGTCGCCGATGCTGAAGGTGTCGTGCTTAATGTAAGCGCAGCTATGATGCTGCTAGTTAAGTTTTTGTACCGCCACATATTTGTTGATCACCTTGATGATTTGGTCGCTTTTATAAGGTTTGCTGATTACGTAATCCATTCCGGCCTCAATACAAGCCTGGTGTTCGTTACTGCTGGTCAATGCGGTTGCACCTATGATGGTACAAGGGTTTTTCTCGTTTTCTTGTTCGAATTGGCGAATGCGTTTTGTGGCTTCGATGCCACCCATACCCGGCATGATGCAATCCATGAAGATGATGTCAGAACGCTTGTTCATAAAGTGCTTCACGGCATCGGCGCCATCGCCAACCATGTCTGGTTCATATTCTTGTTTGGTCAAGATTCGTTTCAGTAAAATTTGTTGAACTCGGTCATCCTCTACGATAAGGAATGAGCTGTTTTCCATCTGTTCTTCCGATGCTTCCGCTTCCATAATGGTGAGTAGGTTTGGAATGAACTCGTAAGGGATAGCAGGAGCGTTGATGATTTTGTCGACGAAGCTATGACACTCTTGTGCTTGCTGAGTGTTGGTCACTGACAACAGTAACTTGGTATTTGGGTGGTTCTTAAGCTGAGATTTCACCGTCTTGCTCAACGACGGCAGCTTGTTGGGTTCAAAGGTATCGGTGAGCATAATCGCATCGTAATCACCGAACGTTTTCGCCGCTGAGAAAAGCTCATTTGCAGTGCGAATCTCGGTGATATCAAGCCCCAAGTTACTGAGCATTTTCTTCATCACATCGATGCGAACTTGAGTATTAGCACACAAGAGTAAACGCTTGCCATCAAAGCGAGTTTTCTCTGTGTGGAAGTTCTTAGCCTTAAGATCAAGCTCGATCTGAAAACGTTCCTGAGCCCCTGACTGGAACCAGTGGCTCTCGTAATATCCGTAATCCTTCAGAACGCTTTTCGCTAAGTCATCTGTGCTGGCTGTATGGTCTTTGTGTGCGCTCCAATGGAGTTTGTTGAGCTTGGCAACAGAAACATCCAGTGTTGATAAGAAGTTGAGGTTGATGGTGACACGGGTATTTTCCATGTCTGAAGCCGCACCCGATTCAATCGTTACAAACAGTTTCTTATTTGATTTGAGTTGAATGGCATTGGAAAGCTGCAGAAACAATATCCAGAACAAGCTGGTGGATTGACCTTCTACACGATTGGGTAAGTTGTCAGAAATAAAGCAGTCCAGTTGGCTTTCATTACGTTGTACTTTGGCACTGATATGAATCATTAATTCAGATAACACACTCAGTAAAGAGAACTCTTTCGACTTGCTTTCCGTACCCTGTGATATCAAGCGATTATAGTTTTCTGCTAACTCAGATAGTGTGCTACACGCAGAGGTAATATCGTTCGCCATCAACACGCCGTTTTCATCGGTTTCTTGAACCAGATATTGGACGCCACCGTTGATGGTGTTTGTAATTCCGCGAATCTCATAACCGATCAGCGCATACAACTGTTTGTAGAGATCGTTATTGCGCTTTTGGTCTTCTAATTTACTGAAAATAAGTTTGAGATGAGAGTAAATCTGACGCTGCTTGGGGTTGATGCTAACTTCATTAAGAAGCTCTTCAAGACGTTGTAAATCTAGCTGCTTCAGCTCTTGATACAGGGCATCGAATTCATAGTCGATTTCGCGTTCGTTAGAACTGGATTTCTTTAGCTTCAACATAGCAACTGAGTTGGATAGAATCGTAATCACAGCCAATATCACGACCACCATAAACAACCAGATAAAGAACTCGTTTTTTTCTGACATTAAGTCATTTGCATGGTTGTTAAACATGGTGCGATAGTTGTCGTCCATCTGCAGATAGTTATTGGTCAATGAAAGGTACAAGCCTAATACGTCGTTACGTGTTTTTGCGCTATCGGAGAAACGATTAATCGCCAATTCCAGTTGTGTGTATTCAGTTGCCCCAACCAAGCTGAACTCGGTTTTGTTCAACGAGGCTAAAGAGCGAAATTCATTAATTTCAAGCTTCAAGTTAACCAGGTTGAATTGGTTAGTGCCGCAAGTGTTGGTACTTAAACACTGTTGCAGAGTTTGAATATCTTGTTCTATGGTCTGATTAAGCTTCTGGGCTTGTATGAGCAGTGGGGCGCTTTGCACTTGTGCGACTGAATCTATTTTTGACCAAGAAAAGTATAAATAGAAAGCGAGCGCAGCCAATACCACGCTAAATAGTATGCTTAGACGTAGGGCGGGTATGGAAATATTGTACGAAGGTTTACCGCTCATTGATTATCTCTCATCGAAAGCATCCTCGATGGCTGACATCACCGGTTTCGCAGCGTATTCGATCACGCGACGCGAGCCTGTTTTCACATCAGCGGTAAACTCCATGTAAGGTGATAACTTGTATTGAGTGCCTCCTCGTTCAAGAAAATTTCGGTCAATTTCAATCTCAGCTAAATAGAATTCAGCGTCTTCTTCTTCGTATGATGAACGGCTGATTGAGGCGATGGTTCCCTCAACAAACCCGTATTTTGCAAAGTTATAGGTATCCATTTTTACTTTCACTGCCTGACCAATTTCGACAAATCCCATGTCTTTACGTGGGATCTTCGCTTCACCGTGTAACGAATTATTTATTGGGGCAATATCGGCGATACTTTCTCCTGGCGGAATCACAGCAGAACGGAAATTGAAGTGAAGTTTATCGACCACACCATCGACTGGCGAGTAGACGACTAGGCGATCAACCTTGTCGGAATGCTGCGGTTGTAAGATTCGCTTTAGCTTGAGGTCTTTGTTCGCTTGAATGATTTGTGCTTGGTACTCAGAGTTTCGATTCTCAACCAAGTCACGGTGTTGCTTTTCCAGTTTGTCGAGTTGGAAACGCTCATTCATCACAGATTCGTCAAGGTTCTCAATCTCACGCACCATATTCGACTCTTGTACTTTCATGTTAAGAACGTCGACATAAGACGCCATCTCTTCTTTATAGAGGGTGTTTTTGATGTTGAGCTGCTTACGTATCAGAGAGAGTTGATTCTCTGAACTTTTGCGACGCTTTAACATTGAACTGATCAACGAGTTCTTGTGCTTAATATCGTGTGTAATGAGTTCTTCATTTGAACGGTTTTTAGAGAATTCTTGTCTCCAGGTATTCATGTTGACCTGAACTTGCTCAGGGTATTTCTCAATGAAAGCGTCGAAGTTAGGCTCTATCATGTCGCGTAAGCTTTCATAACGAATCTTATCGAGCTCTATCTGAATAATTTCAGTATTGACGGTATCAAGTTGAGTGTTACGGTCAAGTGAGCGTATTCGAGCGATAGGTTGGCCCTCATAAACGACTTCCCCTTTTCTGACTAACAATTCTTCTAATATCCCGCCTTCTAAATGCTGAACTTTCTCAACATCCGATTCCAATAGCAGTTCGCCACGTACAGAAACAACAATATCGATACGTGCTTGTGACGCCACCGCAATAGCGACCAAAGCGAGCAAGAATATAATGAGCAACGTTTTGTGAACGCTGGTCATGGCACTAGCAAGCACAATAGTGTCATCAGCTGTGACCTTAGAAGCCTCGTTATTGGAAACGAGTGCTTTTCTGAGGTGATGTTCTATTTGGTTATTGCTCATGACTGACCTCGGTTACTTGCCATCTATTACTTCCTTAATATCCAACAAGTGGTTGATTTGTCGATTGACGTTGTGCAATTCAGTTTTTACATCCTCTATTAGATCTTCCGGCGCAGGAAACTCGTGTCTACTCAAGTGTTCCAATTTGGCCATTTTTGGCGGAAGGTCTTGGTCGCAAAGCAACGTTAAGATGGTCTTCAATCGTTTTGAGTAACTGTTGAGTTCATCAAAACGATTACCTTTATGAAGCGCTTCTATATTTAGGGCTGCGTCAGAAAAGTCATTGTAAAAGTCGCCTAATAGCAATTGCAGCCCTTTGTGGTTGTTGTCGACCGAGCGCAACAAATTCGTCATGTCTATCATCGCTCCACTCCCTTAATTGCTTTAATCACAATAACTAAGGATCTTTAAAGGCAGTTTTCAAATTTTTTTTGATTCTTTCTCTTTAAAAAGAAATTATGAAAAATGTTGTATAAAAAATTGGTTTTTCAAAATGATGTCCTTTAATGCCTCTATAAATACGATCAGTTAGCTAGTAGCAACGGAGGCTGTAATGGCAGGCGAAAATAACCAAAACAACCAAAATGAAGATCTAAATGACGCGGTAGAACAAACGGACACGAACGACGCGGGTACGCCCTCCCAACAGCAGAATCAACAAAATCAACAAAACACGATTGCGTCGACAATAGCGACGGGTGCTGAAAATGCGGATGCGGCAGACGAAGTTAACCAGGCTTTAGACGAAAATCCGAGTGGTGCAGGTAATGCTGAAGATGCCTCTGCTTCTGGTGCGGCTGTGCAAGAAGAGACGCCAGAAAGTGATGGAGATTCAGACGCTGCACAATCCAATGTAGTTGGTGGAGCCGCTTCTGAAGCTGGCTCGGATAACGCTGCTGGCAGTGGTGGCGGTGCTGGAGCGGGCGCACAAGCTGTAGGTGGTGATATCGCAGAGGCTGCGACAGGTGGTGTAGACGCTGAAGGTAATGAAGAACAAGGCCAAGCTGCGCGTACTTCAGCAGCGCCGAGTGCGACATCTTCAGAGTCGGGTGACCAACAAGTTGGTGATGAGCTAGATTCACAAACAGTAGAAGAGACGTTTGCAGTTGATGTTCAAGCTTCTGACGAAGAGACCATTAGCGAAGTAGAGGATGACTTTGATTCTGAAACGGTAAGCGAAACGTTTAAAATCAAAGTGGAAAGTGAAAATGATGCGCCAGAAGCTGAACAAGATCTGGCTTACATCATGGATGAAGATGGCTCCATAACATTCACTCAAGAACAATTACTCGAATACGCAAGTGATGTAGATGGGGACGAGCTTGTTGCTTCTAACGTTCAAGTTGGTGATGATGCAACAGTTCAAGACAATGGTGATGGTACTTTCACCGTTGTTCCTTCAGCTGATTTTAATGGTGAACTTGACCTTACTTTCGACATCAGTGACGGCCAAGAAACGATTAGCAGCGCAATTGATTTAACGGTACGCCCGATTAATGACGCGCCTGTTCCTGAAGATAAAACGTTTGAAATCGAGGAAGACGGAACTCTTGTATTCACCGACGCTGACCTCCTTTCTGGTGCGACAGACATTGAAGGTGACAACCTAACGGTTGAAGGTGTGACCTACGATGGTGGCGACGGTATCCTGACCGACAACGGCAACGGGACTTACACCTTCGCACCGAATGAAAACTTCAATGGTGACGTAAACTTCGGCTTCGATGTGTCAGATGGCACCGATACGGTATCAGCAAACATCGACGTGAGCGTAACAGCGGTTGATGATGCGCCAGTGTCTGGCGACCTAGCGTACTCAATCGACGAAGATGGTTCGATTCGTCTAAGCCAAGAGCAGTTGCTATCACAAGCATCAGATGTTGAAGGCGATGACCTAACAGCCAGCGGCTTAACGGTCGACGGTGATGCAACCGTTACTCAAAACGATGACGGCAGTTTCACGATTACGCCAGATGAAAACTTCAATGGTGACATCGATATCAGTTTCGATATCTCAGATGACACCAATACGGTTCAAGCATCAGCTGACCTAACGGTTAACCCAGTTAATGACCTGCCAGTACCTCAAGATCAACAGTTCAGCGTTGAAGAAGACGGCACGTTAATCTTTACTGATGCCGACCTATTAACAGGCGCAACGGACATTGAAGGTGATAACCTAACGGTTGAAGGTGTGACCTACGATGGCGGTGACGGTATTCTTACCGACA
>NZ_JBFSRM010000032.1:0-50442 GCF_041465805.1 Vibrio sp. 10N.239.311.G01 | reverse complement strand
TAACTCTTTACCATGCTGTTCAAAAAACACTCACGAAAGATCAACACGCCCTAGTGAATAATGTAAGTCGCTAACATAAGAGGCTAACGCAAGCGTCTGAACACAACCTGCTGGTCGAGCTCATTCTGATAGTCCGTGTAATCAAGCCCTTGATCAAATATGTACTCAGTGACAAGAGTACGAATGCACTCAACCAATGTGCTTGCTTGCCAAGGCTTTTCAAAGTAACGGTCGATGCCTGCTGCATTAATCGCATTGATGGTATCAGTATGAGTGGCCTGCCCCGTAAGAAGAATTTTCTTGGTATTCGGAAAGCGACTGTCATGGAACACTTCAGTGAGTAACTCCACACCCGTTTTCCCTGGCATCACATGATCAGACACGATGACGGTAATGTGTTCGCCTTCTGCGTCAAGTTCATCAATGAGATCAAGCACTTCTTGCGCTGATTCACAATCTTCAATATTCAGCCAACTCGCCAGCGGCTCTAAATCTTGTATCACTGCGCTCAGTACTTCTCTCTGGTCATCGACACAGATTAAATTAAGCTTCTCCATGTTCACCCTCTATTGGTAACTTGATTCTAAATACCGTTTTAGAAGCATCACTTTTCACAATAATACTTCCGCCATAACCTGCCACAATCCGCTTAACTACTGATAAACCCAAGCCCAATCCAAACGATAAACCACCTTTTTTAGTGGTGAAGTTGGGCTGAAATACCTTTCTGCGAGTCGCCTCGTCTATCTCAGGGCCGTTATTCGCGATCGTAACTAATATCCTTTTCTTACTTAATCTGGTTTGAATCTCTATTGCGGCATCGTCTGAATTCGACATTGCATCACAAGCATTCTTTACAATGTTGACCCAAATCTGAACGAGCTCTGTTTTCGAGCCTTTAAAAGACGGTAAATCCGCAGGGCTCAATCGCACAGACACTCTACGTAACTCACTTTGTAGCAACGATAAGGCATGGTTAATGGAGTCGTTAATATCAACCGCTTCTTCGGTGTCGATATCAACTCTGCCAAGTTGTTTAACCGATTTTACGATGCCGACGGTGTGTCTAGATGCCAAACGCAAATCATGTAAATCACAGCCCATCTGCCAAAAACGAATCGCTTCTTCTGGTTTTTTCAGCCAATGCTTTGAAATAACGTCTGTTGCAGATAAAGCATCAATTGGAATCGCCTTTGCAAGAGAGCGAGCAATGTTTTTGTCTAAACCATATTTTCTTTCAAATTGTCGCCCACGTGTTCGTGCTTCTGACGACGACGTTTTCTGACCATGCATTAACCCAAAATCGAAAAATTGACTGGCTTCTGGATGCACTTCTTCAAGCAGATCCATGATGACCGTTTCAAGTCGACCAGATTTACTATTTACGACACCAATAGCGTTGTTAAGCTCATGAGCAATCCCTGCAGCCAATTGACCCAAGGTCGTCATTTGCTCAGCAGTATGTAACTTCTCTAGCGCTTTTTGTTTCGCTATCGCTTCTTGTGTTGCGCGGCGTTGACGACGCGACAACTCATTGACAATTACAGGTGTGAACTGTGCGGTAAGAGGACCAAATTTACGTTCATCTTCTGCAGGCGTGTCTTTATCGATCCACGCTAACTCAACATCGGTTTTAGCAACAACCGTTGAAGATGCTGTCCAATTACCTGAAAAGAAGCTATGAACGCCTATAAAAGCCCCACTACCCGCGCTAAATACTCGCACTTGCGGTGTATTCGCATCGGTATAAAACCCTTCCAGTTCTCCACTAAACACATAATATAAACGAGTGTTTAACGCTGATTGTTCAATAATGGTGTTACCGGCACAGCACGTCACCCGACGTTCTGTTTGGTTAAAATAGCGCTCGATCAGTGCTTCTAGCTTTTGTTGATACACGTATCGTTATCCTATGTGACCAATTGAATGTAGCACCCACACCATAACAAAACTCAGTAGCACACCAACCACACCCAAAATAATACCGATTCTGGCCATTTGATTACTTTGCACATGACCAGTGGCATGAGCCAACGCATTCGGTGGCGTACTGATTGGCAGCGACATACCTAATGAAGCGGCAAAAGTCACAACCAAAATTAACGTTAGCTCACCGCCTAGTGGCGTGAGTGAAGCCATAGACGAACCTAATGCCGCCATAATTGGCATTAACAAGTTAGCCGTTGCGGTATGAGACATAAAGTTTGCCATTACCAAACACAAGAACGCCGCTCCAAACAACACCACATAGGGTGAGTAGCTATCAAACGGAATACTGTGTACCACGAGCTTTGCTAAGCCAGTTTTATCGAGCGCTAAACCAAGCGCAATACCACCTGATACAAGCCACAATACGTCCCAAGAAATTTTCTTCAGGTCTTCTTTATTGATGATCCCTGTGAGTGAGAACACAGCGACAGGAATCAGAGCGACGGTGTAAGAGTTCATGCCATGGCTTGAACCCATTAACCAAAGAATGATGGTCAGCGCAAAAGTGACGTACACCGCAATGGCTTTAGGCGTTTTAAGGAATTTACCTTTGATGCTTAGCTCGATTTTCTTTTGGTCAGCTTTGTACATAAAGCCTATTAAAAACCACGCTAACGCCATCATAATCACAACAAACGGCACACCAAATGCCATCCATTCACCGAACGTAATGAGGTTATCGCCAACTAAATATTTAAGTGCGATAGCGTTCGGAGGGGTACCGATCGGAGTACCAATGCCACCGATGTTAGCGGCAACCGGGATACAAAGCGCAAACGCTACACGACCGGGGTCTTTCGGACCAAACACAGCCAGTACCGGCGTTAAAATAGAGAGCATCATTGCCGTTGTTGCCGTGTTAGACATAAACATCGAAAAGATACCGGTGATCAACATTAAGCCGAGCATCACAAACTTTGGGTCTTGTCCAAATGGCTTCAACAACACGCGAGCTAAGTTTACGTCTAATCGATATTTAGTGGCGGCCATCGCTAAGAAAAAACCGCCTAAAAACAACATGATGATTGGACTAGCGAATGTCGCCATGATATCGCTGTATTTTAACAGCTCACCAAAATGTTCCTCCCCATGCTCAAACCTTAAAAAGATCAGCCCTTTATCCGACAACATCAATAATTGCAGAACGATAATAACAACAGACGTCGCGTAGATCGGGATGGGCTCGAACACCCAGCACAATGCCGCTAATAAAAAGATCGCGATAACGCGTTGTTGAATAATCGTAAGGCCTTCAAATGGAAACGCTGATAGCGGCATTACGAGGATAATGAAAGGAATTAAAATAGGGATAATGTATTTAATATAGGGGCGCATAGCACAAAAACTCTTCCTGAGATAACAACTACTTAGAAATTAGATTTAAAGTTCTAATTTAGATCCGACAACGAATTATCGACCTCTTATCACTATCTCACTATCGGCTAGATCAATGATTACGTAATCGCGATATCCCCTTTTTCGATTTTGTGCGCTACCTCTACGTTTGTATGTCATTTATTGTTGCAATTAAATTCAGGAGAGTGGTTTCTGCGTTTCTAGTCATAATCCGTTCCGGTTATTCTAGGTACTGTCAGAACAGATCAGTCGCTTAAGTCATGTCCATAAATTGAGGACCGCTTCTGAGTAACCTCTCAAATATATGAGTTAGACTTACTCGGATTGTGCGTGGTTTTGCATTTCCTTTTGCCGTAAGTTTATTTTCAAGCTCGCTTAGTAGAGCATGGAAGAAATAATAAAAAGATACCTATTCTCCCCCGAAAACAGTTCTACACAACACAACTTTCGACCGGCTAATAACATGACTATTGTTACATTTAAAAAACGTCCTACCGTTGGCATTGTGCTGCCTATGCTCAGTGGCTTCTACATGGGCGAGCTAAATGCAACCCTTAGAAGGCTTGCGAAAAACCATAAAGTCAATCTGATCTTCATCCGCTCGGGTGAGCGAAGAGATTTTAAACTTCCTATATATTTTAATCATCTCGATGCCCTTGTGGTCGTTCTCCATGCAGCGACAGTAAAGTTGATCGAAGAAGCTATAAACGCAAACATTCCAGTCATTTCTATTGGAGCAAGCTATGCGCCGCTGCCCGTTGAGCAGTATTATAGTGTGCAAAGCGATGGTGTCACTAAGCTCTATGAATGGTTACAAAGTCAAGGACACGAAGAAATCGGCTTTTGTGGCGATCTCACTGTTAATGATATCAGGTCTCGCTTCAAAGCGTATCAACGTACGGTGATTGATCATAAAGGCTCATTCAACCAACGCCATTTCTTCCGCGTGTCGAATTGTTCTCTATCTGGGGGACGAGAAGCCGCAATAGAATTTATACAGCGTAAATCCAAATGCACTGCGGTTATCTGCGCAACTGACCACAATGCTGTAGGTATGATGGAGCAACTGTCTCACAGCAATATCTCGGTACCTGACGATGTCGCCATCGTAGGCATTGATAATATTTTCGTCGGTCAACAATTCAATCCCAAGTTAACAACAGTAGACCAACAGCTTGAGCTTCTAGCGACGCAAGTATTTCACCGCGTGTTGGAACGTATTTCTGGGAAGCCTTTTAATAATGCCAATAATAGTGTCCCGCAAAAGCTCATCGTTCATCAGTCTTGCGGTAACACAAACCCAGATCTCGAACATAAAGAAGATATCAACTCAACTCGCCAAATCCTCTTAAATGTGCAAGGGCGTTCTCCCGCTGAGATATTCGAAAATTTCTATTCACAAGCACAAGGAGGTTTTGACTCAATTAGAGATGCTCAAAGCCTTTACGGAAACAATCTTGACTGGGCCTGTCTCGCTGAGTGTAATTCGGAGCAATACACTATTAGGAAATGGGTAGAAAAAGGCATGACTCAGCCAACTACCCTACCGCAACAAACAGATATTCAAGACGATATTCGCAATTTCCCATTTTTCGAACGCTATGATCATTTCGTTGCTTCCATTCTTCCTATCAACTCAGGGCAAGAAGATCACTGGAAGCTCGTCGCTGTTGTTGATTCATTGCAAGATCACCAAGATATCGGTACACAATCGGTATTCAACAATTATTTAGATATGCTCGCACTGTTCATCGAGCGCGACGAGCTTATCAATACAAGTAACAATCGTCAGAAGAACTCCCAACAGTTGTTGCAACAGCTCAAAGTAGTATCTAACAGCTCAAACGATGGTATCTGGGATTGGGACTTACTAACCAATACTCTTGTCTGGAACAGTCGGTTAACCAAAATGATTGGCTGTCAAGATACCTTTTCTGATCGTAAGTTAGGATGTGACCATCTGTTCCAATATATACACTCAGAAGACTTAGAACTTCTCGAGTCCGCCATTCATAACCACTTAAACGAAGAAGTACCGTTCAAATGTGAATTCAGGATGAAGACGCAACATCGCGGATATATCTGGGTTCATGCCAATGGCTCAGCGGTTCATAATGCAGAAGGGCAGGCTGTGCGCTTCATTGGCTCAATGACGGATGTAACTCAAGAGCGAGAAGATGCGGAAAAGATTCAACACATGGCGTATTATGATGCGCTTACTGGCATCGCTAATCGCCGGAAAATAATGGAAAGCATCGCGCAACACATTGTGAATCGACCTAACCAAAAACGCGCGGTCATGTTGATGGATCTTAACCGTTTTAAGATTATCAACGACTCTTTTGGTCATCACGTCGGTGATGCACTTCTTTGTCACGTGACCAAACATATTCAGAACGTGCTATCAAGTGAACACCTTGTCGCACGTTTGGGAGGTGACGAATTCTTGTTTTTGTGTAATGTCAGTTCCGAAGCAGACATCAACGCACTCGCCACGCAGATTTTAAATGCCGTTCAAAACCCATTGATCGTTGATGATATTGAGATTATCAGCCAAGGAAGCCTAGGCATCGCTATGTATCCTTATGATGGCGTAAGTGCCGAAGAATTAATTAAGCAGGCCGACATTGCCATGTATCAAGCTAAAAAGCTGGGAGGACAAAGCTATCTCAACTTTCAAAGGTCAATGGCAAAAGAGACGGAAAACATAATCGAAATAGAGCACCAACTCAGTCGTGCCATCGCTCAACAAGAAATAAAGGTGCACTACCAACCTCAATATTGTGGGCAAGATGAAAAGATTACTGCTGTTGAAGCACTAGCAAGATGGGAATCTCCAACATTGGGGGATGTCCCTCCTGACCAGTTTATCGAGGTTGCTGAATCAGCTGGCCTAATCAGCAAGCTTGGTGAATGTATCATTCATCGAGTTTGTAAGGATGTTGAAGGATCTGAATGGCTACAAACCATGAGCCATATTTCCATTAATATCAGTGCAAAACAGCTGATACAGCCTCACTTCGCTCAAGAAATCATTCGAACTATTCGCCAATACCAGCTTCCTTTGACGTTATTCTGTATTGAGATAACCGAGTCAGCAGCAATTGTCGATTACGAGTTATGCATAAACTCACTTAAAGAACTACACGATGTAGGAATTTCTATCTCTCTTGACGATTTTGGCACGGGATTCTCTTCTCTATCTTTACTAAAGCAACTTCCACTAAGTGAAGTAAAGATCGACCGTTCATTTATCTCTGACATAACTCAAGGGCAGACCAACTTAGACTTCGTCAACACTATGATCATGATGGGTAAAAGCTTGGGCTATCGTGTTGTAGCTGAAGGGGTGGAAACTGCTGATCATAACCAACGCCTAAACGGACTGGGGATAGATCTGCTGCAAGGTTATTACTTCAGTAAACCTCGACCATTAAGTGAACTGGAATCAGAAGTGGCTATCAAATTGACTAGAGCTTAACCGTGGCACAACGGCATTATTTAAAAGTAATGCCATTCTTATTCACGCTTTGCGTTAACTTTACTGCCTATTGGCAGGTTAACGGAATAAAAATGAGCGTAAACAGTAGATGACATAAAGGTCGTTTAGAACCACAGATAGACCTCGTTGAGATGCCTTATCTGGACTACGACAAACAGACGTACTACCCCAATCAGACAGTTATCTTCTGGCCTCGCTACCGCTGGGGCGCAGGCGGAAATGCTGTCGCATCGTTTGCACCAGTCACGATTTCGCCGACAGAGTAAATCGTTTCTTATTCAGTTAGGGCTTAATCACATAAGCCCTAACTCTTCATTATCGAAGGTAAGTCAAACACAAGAGACCTACTCAGAACCTAATTACAGGGAGTAATCAAACACAATGATGTCTTCTAAAAGCGGACGAAACACATCTTTCAGCACATCATGCTCAGGGTGCGGAAGGTAATTCTGGCGGCCTTCTTCATCGGCGAACGTCATTAACACCGAGTGGGTATAACCTTGATTCTTGTTTTCAGGGCTGTCATTTAATCCCCATTCGACTGAAGTGACCCCTTCAACCTTGTTTGGCATCGCTTCAAACAGCATCTTTAGTTTTTGAACCTCTGAAGCTTCAGCGTTTTCTTTAAACTTAATCAGTAGAATATGACGAATCATTCCCGTTTCTTTTTGAGTCATTCTTTGTCCTTTCGAGTCGTTCGCTTACTGGTTTGTAATGCTTAACCAACACCCAATAGCGATCTAAATTAGAGAACAACAAAATGCCACACGTTACACAACATGCCAAGGCTAGATCGCTAGAGTTTATAAAATACTCCACAACCCAATAACGAAAAATGCTGCACCCGAGGGCGCAGCATTTCTCATGACAATGGTAAGCACATCTTTAACGTTAATCACGACGACCTGTAAGCTGGATCGTTTGGTCTTGATCTACGTTCTTTTGGAATTGGATTCCGCCGTTAGACGCTTCATTTCTTCCTTCCAGTGTTAAGTCAGATTCAACACGCTCAGCCTTTACTTGATTACCTTCGCTTCTTGTCATGTCGATAGTGCCTGTATACGTACCGTCGGCAGCAAAAGCCGTGTTCATTGAAAGAGCCATTAAGCCTAGTGCGATTAACTTTTTCATACATCACCTCATATTATTTTTAATTATTTGTTCGTTTGGTATCAGTGTTTCTTTGTTGAGGTAACTTTAACAATCGAACATGAACCATAGATGTGAGCTATGTGATGAGCTGCCGCCGCTCGCAAAAAGACGCACCTTTGAATCAGTGGTTATTCCAAATGTTGAAGTCTACCCTGAAAAACAAACAAGCGTAGTTCAGCTTTTAACGGGTTAACTACTTAAAGGCTTAACTGCCTAACTCCCCTACCATCCAAAAAAAGAAAAGGCTCCCGAGGGAGCCTTTGATTAGGGTTCTAGTGACTATTCGCTTATGTTTTTATTTTAAAATGCTTCTTCGAGCGTTTGTTCGTTCTTTTTTTCTGTTTGTTTCTCGCTGGTCTCTACCTCTTTCAAGCGCGCAGTGAAGTGTCTTAACACCGGCGGCTCGTAGGTAAAATCGAGCCCTTTCACTTGTCCTGCATTCTCTTTCACTTTTTCGAATGCTTCGATAATGAAGTCCATGTGTGTTTGTGTGTAGGTCGCGCGAGGAATGGTAAGGCGCAACAACTCAGCAGGACATGGGTGTTGTTCACCTGTTGCTGGGTCGCGTCCTTGCAGCAAAGACCCAATCTCAACCGCTCTGATACCCGCGACTTTATAGAGTTCGCACGCCAAAGCATGTGCGGGAAACTGACCAGCCGGGATATGAGGCAGCAATTTACCCGCATCGACAAACGCAGCATGACCGCCTGCTTGCTGGCACACGATGCCCATCGCTTCTAAGCCATCAACAAGGTATTGAACCTGGCCAATACGGTACTCTAACCAATCTTGGCGCATGCCGTCATAAAGGCCAACCGCAAGACGCTCCATCGCGCCACCTTCTAAGCCACCATAGGTTGGGAAGCCCTCTTGCACCACACACAAGGTTCGACACTCTGTGTACACATCCATGAAAGCGTCGTCTTTAAAGCACAACAAGCCGCCCATTTGTACCATGGCATCTTTCTTGGCAGACATAGCTAAACCATCCGCGTATTTGTAAGACTCACGCGTGATCTGTTCGATTGTCCAATCCTGATAACCCGCTTCACGTTGTTGAATGAAGTAGGCATTTTCTGCGTAGCGTGCCGAGTCCATGATCACAGGAATATCGTACTTCTGAGCGATTTCATACACGGCTTTTAGATTGGCGATAGACACTGGCTGTCCACCAGCAGAGTTACAAGTAATGGTGCTCACAATGTAGGGAACATTGGCTGCGCCCGCTTCTAAGATCGCTTCTTCCAGCTTCACCACATCGAAGTTGCCTTTGAAATCCGCGTTCACTGAGGTATCGAACGCTTCTTTGGTATAAACGTTCTTCGCCACACAGCAATTCACTTGGGTGTGGCCTTGTGTTGTATCGAAGAAGTAGTTCGACAAGGCGACCATTTTGCTGCGATCGAGCCCTTTCTCCATTTCACGCTTCTTAATAAGAACCGGAATGTAGATCTGCTCTGCACCGCGTCCTTGGTGTGTTGGAATCGTCAACTCGTAACCGAAGATATCCTTAACCGCATTCGACAATGCGTAGTAACTGCGGCTACCACTGTAAGCTTCATCACCCATTAACATCGCGGCTTGCATACGCTGAGTGATAGATCCTGTTCCGCTGTCTGTCAGTAAGTCGATAAACACATCATCACTGTCGAGCAAAAATGGGTTCATGCCCGCGTCGACAATGGCTTGTTCACGATAGGCGCGAGTTGTTCTTTTTACTGGCTCTACAACACGAATACGAAACGGTTCTGGTAGATGTTTGAAGTTTTCCATAATAATACCTTTCAATACATTCCGATCAGGTCGAAATGTATTTTCTTTAGATGTCACGAGTCCTCACTATTAAATTAATAGTTCCGTATAAAGATACACAGAAAATTAACAGTGAAAATAAAAAATTAAATAATGACTTATTAATCAAACCTAAACAGAGGCTAAGATAATTAGCGAGAACGACAAAAAACGAATACCCTACACGGAATAATAAGTGCGACATTCATACGTTCAAAGGTTATCAAAGCTGCTGATAGGTAAACAAAGCTCGCTGCTTTGCTGGCGCGTGACGCCTAGAGGGTACTACTCTGAAGAAAGGTGGAACGAGAGTTGGTGATCTAAGGTATACCAAGCTAACAAGGTTAGCCAAGTTGTTGATTGCCATTTCAGATACATGTTCACAATATATCCCTACGTTGAAATCAAGATGATCCGAAGTTTAAATATAGTGCAATTGTTTTATAAATACAGATTAAAAAAGTATAAATGTGAACAATATTTAGAATGATGATTAAATACGATAGCGTGTTATATAAAATGTGAATCACAGCTGTTTATATACTATTAAACTAGTTCAGCGAGAACCTTAATAATATCAAATCTCTTTTGAAATCAACACCTCTCTAATAAGGGGCGAAGATAGCTGTTTTCTAAAAAAGCCATCATCTAATAAAGCCAAGATCCAAAACTCGCCGATCTAGAAAAGATAAATTCTGATGAGGCTCAAACCTCACCAGAACCGTATTCGCAGTGAATGACTTACTTCTTCTTCACGGCTTGCTTGATGGCCATTTCAGCCAGTTTTGGTGTCGCCGCTTTCAATGCGCTGGGTGCCACCTTCTTACCCACTTTGACTGCTTTATTCAGTTGGCCTTTAACCGACGAGCCTCTTTTCATGGCTTCTAAACGTTGGCGGTTTCTCTGAACGTTATTTGCGTCAGCGATACGCTCTATCAACGTCTGCCTTAAAGTATCTAAACCAAACTGTACCTTTTCTGGCGCAATCGCCAGCGGTAACACGATATCGGTTTGCAGCAATATATGATTGTATTCGAGCGCTTGAGCAATGATCTTCGCTTTGGTCGATGTTGGATTCTCTAAGTCATACGGTGGCTGCCAATCGTCTACAGGCTTTAATCTGTCTACCTGATTCACAACCGACACCACAATCGGTTTCTTGCGTGAGATGTTCTTAGGATCGTCATAGAAAGCATCAAATCTATCTTTCAATTGCTTATCCAAATCACGTGCAGACTGATTGGCTTTAAGCACCCATAGCACCACATCCGCTTGGGTCATCTCTTTCAGCATTAAGGCTTCGGTTTTAGGATTGCCATCAAGCCCCTGAAGATCAACAACGCGAACATCATTGTCATCGACAAACGCGTTGTATACGGTTGAAGTGTCGGTTGATGGCAGTACATCCACTTCAGCTACCAACTCTTGCTTAAGCGCATTAATCAGTGAGGATTTCCCAGAGCTTGTTTGCCCTACTAGAACAATTCTTACTGGCTCTAATTCTGGTGCAAAGCGCTGTTCATCTATTTCAGAAACATCCGACGCTCTTAGTGCTTCATCTTCAATGCTAAAACGTCCACTATAGAGATCAATCGCCACAGCGGCCACCTCATCTAACAAGGCTTGCTTGGCAGCATATTGCATGTCCTCAACCACACCTCTTGTCATTGAAGAAGTCGCCTGTTCACGGCCTAAATCCGAAATGACTTTCAGGGGGTTCAAATACAGGTTTTTAAGATGATTACCCCAAATGGCAGCTTTAATGATCTTATGTCCTAGCTCGCCATATTTGTCATAGGCTTCGTAGCCCGCTTTGATATAGGAAACCTTGAGATATTCAATACCTGGTATATGTTCTCGCACCACCAACTTATAGCGTCGGCTCACCTCTTCGAACAGCTTCAGTCCTTCTGGAATAGAGAAGTCGAGTGATTTCTTGTCAAACTTCGTGGCGACAAACTCAAGAACTTCTAAACCGGTTTGGTCTAGATTGCCCCACTCTATGTCGATCATTAATTGTTGCCGCACGTGAAGTTTCGATTCATTCCAGATCGACAGCTCTTTTTGAGACCAATCAATAGAAGCTTTAACAAGCGCATCGTCGATGTCAGTCTTCTTAAGCAATGATTCTACTTGAGGTTCATCGTCGCTCTCTTTATTCAAAGAAGAATCGCTATAGGTCGATTTGTGCGAAGAGCGACTAGAAATGTATAGAGGAACAGAGAATAGTAAAGTACTCACCGCAATCGCAATGGACATTTCCAGTAGGTAACCATATTTAATCGCCAAGAAGAGACCAAAACCCATCATGATAATGCTTGGGAAGATAGCCGAAATCAGGGTAATGCCCCAGCGGCCACTCGATAGCACCGCCAGTAATCGAAATAGGTTTCTAATTTTCTTCATAGCCCGACGCCGCCTTTCCTTTTTTCAGGGATTCTTTGTAGATCTTCTGCATCTCTTGTTCAGAGACTTCTTCACCTTTGTTCTTATGATAGAAGTAAAAACACGCCGCGCGACCTAAACCATAAGAAGTGCCGAAACTCATTGCCGCTGCAGCAACCGCGCCCACAGTTTGACCATAAACTGGAATCAGCTTTATCAACTGTCGAGTGCCCAGTTTCATTCCGTATTGCAAAGCGAAGCTGCTTCCCAGAGTTCCTATCAATTCACTAAAGACTCTCTTATTCCATTCGACCCCATATTGATTGGCCAAGCTATGAAGCATTTTCGCTTGAATCGCAGGCACAGACACCAAACCAACACCTGGAATCAGGTCACTCGCGGCAGCGCTTCCTGCATACCAAAGCACTTCGTTTTCGACTTGATCAAAATTCGCTTCTTCTTGAGTCGAGTGTTCTTTGTCTATCACCATCATCCCTATCACAGGGAGTATTGTCGTCAACTGTTCTATCAGGGTGTCATAGTTATAGATGGGACTGCTGTTATAAGTAGAGCCGTCATCAGTTTCAAAATCGACGGCTACCGATTCAAACTCTTTACCCCAAGCCTTCTCTACTTGGTTGGTGTTGAACTGAATTTGCCTTGCTCGATCTGGTTCACTGGAAGACAACACCGCCGTATGAACCAGCAACAAGTGTTTAATCTTCTTCTGTTTCTTAATCTGTTTTAGAGCCGTAAGCACAGCGGATTGTTCAGGTTCGTCGGCTTTCATTACAACGACTAACGCATTACCTGCCTGACCAATCTCTTCCAAATCCTCTTTCGCATCGTAATTCGCTTCGCTGAGTCCTCTGGTATCAAGAAACCTCATCACGGGTTTGTCTTGCGGAAACTCATACGACATCGCCGTCATGGTACAAGGCGCAAAACCATTGCCCACTTCTACAGAAGAGTCGCCCGTGACCGCTTGAATAAACGATGACTTGCCCGCCCCCGTTTTGCCCAACAGCCACAATGTAGGAAGATGCTTGCGCTGATATTCATGAGCCTGAGTCAAGTCTGGGTTCTTGCTCGGATTAATGAAGTCTTTTATTTGATCAAACATGTTTAGAGTAACGCTCACTTGATGTTGAGATTCGAGTTGATGACAAAGCAATACTGACTTATATAATCACAAATCATATTAAACTTATGTTTGTTCAGTCGCACAGGTTTACAATGCCTAAACGCTTGTTTTTATTTGCGCGCTCATTTTTATAGACGCTTTTTTATACGTACGGGTATCATCGTATTGATTCGGGTACCTAACGAACATCAACAAACACAGAGAGCTCAAAGAGAAGTATGGAACAAATTTATTTAGCTGGCGGCTGCTTGTGGGGTGTACAAGAATTTATTAAGTACGTTCCTGGTGTTATCAGCACAGAAGCAGGCCGTGCTAATGGAAGCGCCCAGCCAACAGAGAACAAAACGACACAAAGCGACGGCACACAAAGCGATTACAATGGCTACGCGGAGTGCGTACAAATTGAATTTGATCCAAACATCACGTCAGTCACGATTTTGATGGAACACTTGTTTGAGATTATCGACCCTTACAGCTTGAATAAACAAGGTGTCGATGTCGGAGAGAAATACCGCACAGGTGTATACAGCACTAATGCAGAACACTTAACCGAAGCTAAGCACTATATTTCTTCAAGAGATGATGCCGACCGTATCGCTGTTGAGGTGTTGCCGTTGACCAATTATGTTGCCAGCGACGACATCCACCAGCATCACTTAAGTCACTTCCCTGAAGATCACCACTTATGTCATATCCCTTGGGATCTACTGCATAAGTATAAATCACAGTAGTCTCGACGTAAGATTGAGATGATCACGACCTAAGATCGATAAAGCCTCAACAGACATTATCTGTTGAGGCTTTTTAAGTGTTATGGTCAGGACAGCTATCGTGAATTGATTTGGTAGCTCAAGCCATTAACCTTTAGCCTTTAGCCATTAGCCATTAACTAATAAATTACTTAGTCGTATTCTCAAGCACGTAGTCTGGACCCGCTGTTTCAGCTGTCACAACCGCAAGTTTAGACACGTCTGCTCCTTCACCTTGGTAAGCGTTAATGCCATTTTCTACAACGACTTTTGGTAGCTCAACCGAGTAGCCTTCGATCAGTTCAGAATCCGTTACTTGACCTACGTAAGTTTCGTCTGTGTAGGTTGCGCCAACTAATGGGAAGTCTTGCGTTGCACGGACACTTACAAATTCAGGTGACTGCGAGTTATCAACCACATTGTGTTTAAACGCCACATCAACACCCGCATAAATGCCTTCCACTTCTGCGTTGTTGAACAAGCTTACACGGTGACTTTGGTTGCCGTAAACAATGCCCCACTCAGTATCAACTAGAGAGTTATTCTCGATCGTGATGTTTTTCGGTGTCCACTGCTTATTAAGCTCTTTGCCTTTCACCGATTGATCTAGCTGCTCACCATTCGCTACGTCGATGATGCCCGTGTTAATAACAATGCCGCCACGTAGGTCAGCGTTGCCTTCAATCACACCATCACGACCACGAGTGTTGGCAATGTAGTTATTGCGAATCACATGATCTTCATCGTAGATACGAATGCCGCCCGTTAGGCGTTTCTCGTTACCCAGAATCATGTTGTTCTCAACTGTGTTGCCTTTACCGTGGCGCAGTGAAATAAGAGCTGCACTTTGGAAGATCGTGTTGCCTGAGATCGTGTTGTCGCCCGACTTAATCGAGATAAGCTCACGCTCACCATCCATATCGATCATTAGGTTGTTCACGAACTTAGAACTTGAATCCCACTGTGAAGATTTAGAATCACCAATACGGATCGCTTCCCAGCTGTTGCCGTTGTAACGAATCGCTTCTTTGATGTCGAATTCGTTGAACTGGTTAGGCTTTTGATCCATGAAGATGTTATTTGCGATCAGGTGGTTGTCAGCTGTGTCATCTTTTTGTACACCAATCAAAGTGCCGCGTTTTTGCTTACCTTCGAAACGGTTGTTGATGACTTTGCCGTCTTTACCCCATAGAGAAACCCAAAGGTACTTTGGATACTCAGAACGACGCTCGTCTGGCTCGTACGTGTAATCGTGGTTGAAGTAGTAGAATGTTGAGTTTTGAAGCGTATTGCCATTACCCATCATACGAACTGCGCCAAAGCGTTCGTTAGGACCGCCCTCAGTAAATACCAAGCCATCAAGCGTGATGTCATCGCCTTTCAGTTCAAACTGAATCAAACCAGTGATCCACGCAGAACCTGCTTGCTCGGCCTTGATAGTGATGTCATTCGCCGTGATCGTCACTTGACCTAAGTTCGCGTATTTACCGGCAGGGATCACCAGTTCGTCGCCATCTTTTAGGTTTTCAAATTGTGCTTTAAGCGCAGCCACTTGCTCTTCCGAAGCAACGGCTAAAGTGTCGCCATCTACCTCTGTTAAGCGGTCACTGCTCAATAGGTAACTACGGTCAATTTCGCTAACAGCAGGCGTAGCTTGTTCAGCGACACTGACTACGGGTGCTGTTTTTTCTTGTGTTGTACAGCCTGTTGCAAAAGCGAGTGTGAACGCGCTAATAATGCTTACCGATAATAGTTTTTTGTTCATCGTACATCTCACATTAAAGTTTGGATTATAAAAATGACGACCACCCGTTCAGGTGGACGTGATGTTATTTAGGATGCGTATTAAATTAGCCTTCGGCTGGAGTCACTTCGTCTTGTTGCTCGACTTTGTCATCGACTGCTTTAACAAGTAACAGACCAACAGAGAACACAATCAAGCCACACAGAACGAATACCATGCGTCCCCACATTGGGTTTGGCAGTACGAACATAGTCATTACGCCCACACCCGCTACCGCGATAAGTGAACCCAACATACGACGTTGCTTGTTATCCAGTTTCTTCTGTTCATTACTTTCAGCAACTAGTGGCGTCGCTAGGTTGTTGAAGAACTTGTCTACGTCTTTCTCACGGTGCTCAGCAAGAGGCTTGTAGAACAGTGTTGAAAGAACAAAGAAGCCAGCAGTAAATATGATGTGACCGATAAGGCCGATAGCCACTTTCAGGTCAGCCCACTCACGGCCAGTTAGTTCATTTAGACCGAACCAGTTTTGAATCATGTCCGCAGTGATAACGAAACCAACGAAGTAAGAAACCACACCACCTACAACTAGCGTGCCCCAACCTGCCCAATCCGGTGTTTTACGGATGAAGAAGCCACAGAATGCTGGAATTGTCATTGGGAAGCCGATCAATGCGCCCACGTACATCATGGTGTCGAAAAGGCTCAGACCTTTAAGAGAGTTGATGAACAGAGCAACCAAGATGATCGCGATACCGAAGAAGGTAGACGTTAGTTTAGAAACAACCATTAGCTCTTTCTCTGTCGCTTTAGGACGAAGAATCGGCTCGTAGAAGTTCTTAACGAAGATACCTGAGTTACGGTTTAGACCTGAGTCCATTGAAGACATTGTTGCTGCGAACATAGCGGCAATCAGAAGGCCAACCATACCTGCAGGCATGTATTCTTGAACGAAGTAAAGGTAAGCGAAGTCAGCGGCTTTGCTGCCAGCTTCTGGGTAAGCTGCTGCTAAATCAACACCTTGACCTGCCATGAACCAAGAAGGCATGAACCAGATGATTGGACCAAGCGTCATTAGTACACAAGCAAGTAGAGCTGCTTTACGTGCGTTATTTGAATCTTTTGCAGCAAGGTAACGGTAAGAGTTAAGCATGTTGTTGGTAATGCTGAACTGCTTTAAGAAGATGAACACAGCCCAGATGCTGAAGATGCTCATGTAGTTCAGGTTATCACCCGTAATGAATGAATCTGTTGGGAAGTCGTTAACGATCTGCGTAACGCCGCCACCGTGGTAAATCGCAACCACAGCACACGTCACCGTTACCGCCATGATGATAACCATCTGCATAAAGTCAGATGCGATTACCGCCCAAGAGCCGCCTGTTACTGACATTACTAGTACAACCAGACCCGTTAGGACAATCGTCGTTGTCATATCAAAGCCGAAGATACCCGATGCGATGATTGCTAGACCATTCAACCAAATACCTGCAGAGATAACGCTGTTTGGCATACCAGACCAAGTAAATACTTGCTCATTCACCTTACCAAAACGCATACGAATCGCTTCAATTACCGTCACAACACGCAGTTGACGGAACTTCGGAGCGAAGTAAAGGTAGTTCATTAGGTAACCGAATGCGTTCGCGATGAAGATAATCGCTACGGCAAAGCCATCGGTAAAGGCTTTACCTGCTGCACCAGTAAATGTCCAAGCACTGAACTGAGTCATAAATGCGGTTGCACCTACCATCCACCACAGCATATTACCTCCCCCACGGAAGTAATCACTTGTCGTACTTGTAAACGTTCGAAACATCCACCCTATCGCAATTAAGAATAGGAAGTAGATGCCAACTATCAGGGTATTGAGTTCCATCGTTAGACCTTTTATTTATGTTTTTTTGTTGAGGTTACTATAAATAAATGGCAAGTATATTTGTACTACAATAATCCAAATGCGTGACAATGATCTTACAGTCTGACACTCAATTAATCATACAAGTGATCGAGTTCAAAGTTGCACCACCTAGGAGCGCAATTCCTCAAGTCAGTGCAGTTATCCGCACTAAATTTCGACCAAAACCCCGAAAAACATGAACAAAGTCTCTAAAAATCGAAGATTCATCGTTAAAAACTATTATTCTTGACGATCAAAGCTTAAAGAAGAGCAGCAAAAATATCGTTAGATATAATTTATAAAAATGAATTAAACCAATATATTTGTAGTACAAATAAGATCGATAATTTGCTTTTAAAAGTTCCCTATATTAGGCAGCCAATAATGAAAACTTGAAAACCACTATTAGATACTGACAGGGATACACGGAAGTGAAATGCTTTTAACACACCCGTTACACTTTCCCCGTCCAATAAAAAGGTGTCATTATGAAGAAATACGTTCCAATCTTAATTGCTCTTAGTACGGTATCTTCTATGAGCTATGCAGCAACACCGCGTGAAGATGCTGTTGACTACTTACAGATGCGTAAAGGCGTGGCTTACCAAGTAAACCATTCAAAACCTTTCACTGGTCAATTTGAAGAGAAGTTCGATAACGGCCAAGTCGCGACCCAAGCTCAGTTTGCCGATGGCTTAGAACTTGGGCTAGAAACTAACTGGTATCCGAATGGCCAAGTCGCTTCTAAAGTGAATTACGTAAAAGGTGAACTGCAAGGCAAAGCTGAAACCTGGTATCCAAACGGACAGAAAAAAGCAGAACTCAATTATAAAGACAATGAACTATCAGGCACCGCCTCTCGCTGGTATCCCAATGGGGAACAAAGCCTGACAGCTGAATACAGCGACGGACAAAAAGATGGATTGGTAACGGACTACTACCCGAACGGTAATAAGGCCAGCCAAGCGAAGTTTGATGAAGGTGAAGTCGCGAACGGAAAACTTACTCGCTGGAATACTAACGGTGACAAAGTTGAAGAACTGACCTTTAAAGATCACAAAGTCACCTCTAAACAGGTGTGGATGCCTACAGAAAGCTAAGCCTCAAGAACAGCTCTCACGGAGCTCTTTGATATAACTAAACGCCTGCTGTTAAAGTTTGCAGCTACACGTCTGCAACTAAGAGACAAGAGAAGAGAAGAGAAGAGAAGGGAAACGAACATTCATGTGATTAAGCGTGAATGTTCGTGGCTTTGATGCTGTAACAGACTCACTTGAGCGTGTTGTCATCAACCTAAAAGCCTATTCTTAAGCCGCGGTTTACACGCTTATTGAGCCGCACACGACTCTCTACTCAAATTTCAAATAAAAAAACGCTCATGTTGCCTGTATCAACATGAGCGCAAAGGTAGATCTTCACTACCATCTCCTACCTTTCTAAAGGAAAGCAGAAGTTATAATTAGAATAGTTGGGAGCAATAATCAAAATGCTCTTACAAGCACTTCAACGATTTCTTCTTTTTCATCAGTTTAGAGCGACTATATCCAATCGTTCTAACTCCGATCTCTATAGCAGGCTGTGTAACTGCCTTGCCTACTACACTTCAAACCTTTTTTGATTGAGGCTTTTTATCCCCTCACGGCAAATACATCGTACTTTTAGGTATGTTAACTTTTAGACTATCTTCGCTTTTAAACAAAGCCTTAGCCTTAAAACCATCATCCCAATGCAGCTATGAACCATAAGTTCATCCATTCACGTCGGTAGTCACTTAAAACTAACCGACAGAATCACTACCTAAAACCATACAGATGCATGTGCACCTGTTTAACGTACTGACGATATGAGTTGCCACATAAAGTTAGTAAATAATAATGTATTACAAATAAAAATGACAACTAAAGATTCAATTTTTTGCTGTAGCGCACATTTATTGATAGACAAAACTCAGAAAATCAACATAACCTGAAAAATAACCATTAAAAAACAAAGGCTTAATTCAAACCCTAACTTTGTAACCCTTTGTAAATAGTGGTTTTATCATGACAACACGATCTAATTCACAGAACCTCACCATTCTAATCGCTAGCATATTTGTAGTATTTTAATTCAAAAGAAAGAGTAACCCTACACACGAAAACAAACGTCATCGCATTGAGCGTATAACTCCGCTTTACCTAAAAGCCGGCGTTGCTAGGGAAAACCCTGAATGGTGAAACTGGCAACTTAGACAGACTTTAGCAAGTTCACAATGAAAAAGAACTTAGCGGAAATATGGGCTCAGCGCGACGTAGAACGACTTTACCCAAAACTTTAATCCCAATACAACAAAGGGCTCAACGTTGGTCCTTTATTAACCATTTTTTATTTAGATACAGTGGAAACAATAAAATGATAAAAACGAATAAAGTAACGCTTGCAGTATTAGCAACTCTTTTTGCAGGCAGCGTGTCTGCGGCATCACTAGATTTTCGTGAAGAGTACAAGCACGATTCGGAAGAATGGGCTGGTCGAGTGAAAATTGGTGGTAGCACAGGTAATCATTACTACGGCGTAGAAATGAAGCACAAGGGTAACCTAAGCGAACTTCAACGTGGTGATAACGAATTTGAATACGGCTACCACTTCAAATTCGATAACAACTGGCGTGTAACAACTTCAATGCCGATTACTTTCGGTGATGAAGCGGTAACTTACAAACCGCAAGTACGTGTTCAATACAAATTTGATTCAGGTGTAACAACGAAACTTCGTTACCGCCATGAGTTCCGCAATTATGCATCAGGTAAAACTTCAACAGGCCTTGATGGTAAGCAACACGACTCATTAAATGCCGGTAAAATTACGGGTAATATCGATTACAACTGGAACGCTTGGCAGTTTGGCTTTGAAGCAAACTACAAAGAAGATTTCTTTAATGACGAATGGAAAATGGGTAACAACGGCGAGTACGAGTGGGACTACAACATGAAGATCGGCTACAAAGAAGCAGATTGGAGTTGGCGCCCATACGTAGAATTTGGCAACGTTCAATGTACAAGTGATACGGTGTGTGACTCAAGCCGTCAACTACGTAGCCGTGTAGGTATTACTTACAGCTTCTAAGCTGTTCCCTATATGAAAAGTCTAAGATGATAACTGCCTAATTTTCTAAGACCCAAACAAAAGCCAGCATAATCGCTGGCTTTTATGCTTTCAAATCAGTTCAGTCAACAATGATTCAAATAAGGGAACAAATGGCTTCCCTAGTGACTGATCCTATATAAAAATGATAGTGTCACTTCATCATTCGGAACCACTCGTTTCTGTTGAGCCAAAAATAGCTCCGCTGTTGAAACTGCATCAGCTAACGCATTGTGGCTGTTATACTCAGGAAGACCATACCTGTCACGTGTGCCTGCCAAAGTTAAATCTACCTCTTCATGATTACTGATCGCTTTCTCCATAGATTTTTCAATACACAATGTATCTAACCAAAGCAAAGGCACCGTTCTCAATCCGTAACATCGAAGTAGATATTGACTAATGAACTTCTCTTCTACAACACAAGCGTGCGCAACAATGATTTTACCTTTTGCGGCTTCAAAAAAGGTCAGCATGGCATCATGAATTGACGCGCCCTCTTCCAACATTTGCGGCGTAATGTGATTAATAACCGCGGTTTCTGCGTTGATCTGAGAGTCGTTGTTAAGATAGATGTGTTTGGCAGATGCCAAATCAATTCGCCCCTTAACCACATCAACCCACCCCATCGATAAAATCAGATCTTGTTCACTGTCTAAGCCCGTCGTTTCAAGATCTAACACAATATACTCACTATCTTTAGCCAAATCCGCCATCTCTGGACACGGCTGTTCAACAAGATCGTGTAATGCTTCAGGCAGTTTAACCGTATTTAGGTATTGCTTTCGCTTGCGCTTGACTCGCTCAAGCGGATGAAAATAATTTAACAATGCTCTCATTAGCGCGCTCCAAAACGAATTTTCGCCGCTTCTTGAAGGTCAGCAATGATCCTAAAGGCATCTTTCAAGTGTTTACGCTCAAAGCTACCAAAGCTATCTGGGTTGATGTTGTTGTCAGGCACATCCCCGTTCTTCAGCGCTTCAAGTTGATGGCCAAAACGGAAAGAGAGAATGAACTGGTAAGCACCCAGAATGTTCTTGAATGCATCGTCGCTCAGCATGCCTTTTTCATTGGCAGCAGCGAAACGTTCGTCAGTCGCCGACAAATCGCACTCCACAGCAAGGCCATAAATACGCGCTAAGTCGATAATCAAGTTGATCGCGTACTTCTTCACGTTCAACGTTTTCTTATTCTCACCTGACTTCTCTAGCACTAAGCTATTGAAGATGCCAAGTGGCGGGTTGGTATTGACCGCGTCTTTCACTAGCGTGCTTAAAAACTCACGGTTACCGCGAATATTGCTATGCAGCTCATCGCGCAGAATACCTTCGAACTCACTGTTGCCGTAGATAGTACGAATTTCTAGGAACACACTGATATTAAGCAAGCGTTCGTACTCTGGGTTAGCCACCCACTTCTTGTAGTAGTGCTTCCATACACTGAGTGGCTGACACCATTTTGGCGTCGCAGCCATGAATTTACCTGGACATAATGGGTAGTGACAGCTTGCTAAGCCGTTGGTCACCATCATCGCTAAGTGTTTGAAGTAAATACGGTCACTGTCGGTTGCATCGTCAGCAAGAACAATCGCGCTGTCTTGGTCCGACAACATGTGCACTTCATTACGTGCGTGCGATCCGGCTACGATCCAAGAGAAATCACACGGTGGTGGGCCTAACTTATCAATCGCTATTTGAATCAATCGACGGGTGTAGGCGTCCATAATCATGGTCATTACCTTGCCGACGGTTTCAGGCGCCACTTTACCTTCCACCAGCGCTTCAAAAATAGCTTGTCGCTCTGAGGTGAACGAAGACATGGTTTTCACGCTGCCCGCGTATTTGATTTTCTCGATCAAGAATATCGCTTGAACACGGTGGTTTTGAACCAAATGAGACGTAGTAAGAAGACCAACGACCTTATTCTCTTTCACAACGGGCAAGTTACGGATATTAAATTGCATCATGATAGAGGCCGCATGCAGCACCAGATCATCCGGTTTTACAGTAAGTGGAGAGTGCGTCATTACCTCTGAGATCAGGCTATCAGTACTCACGCCGTGGGCAATCACTCGCTTAGTCATGTCTCGGTCGGTGATCAAACCAACAATGGTTTCACCTTCATAGATCACGGCACACGGTGAGCGTTGATGAAGCATTTCAACCGCAACCGACTGGATGGTTTGCTCAGACTTAACAATTGCCACCTGCCCGCTTGCCACTTCCTCAACTTTACGAATGAACAGGCCTTTCTCTTTATTCGACCAGACCACATCCAGTGCCGACTTCAAGCGAACCTGCGCCTGTGAAGCAAAGTGTTCTGCGCAACTTGGAAAGGCTTTGAAAAGCGTTTGAAGTGCCGAGTGTGGAATCACATAAAGTAAGGTGTTTTCGATTGCGACAGCTCTATAGCCTTTTTCGTCGTTGACTTCAGAATCTAAGAACGTAAAGCCAAACAAATCTTCACTGCCTAGACGGGCACGAAGCACACCGTCCGATTTTCTTTGCTCCATAGATCCTGTTCGAATGATATAGAGCGACTTTTCTTTTCCTGACTCGCATAGATCGACGACATCCCCTTTGGCTAGATAGGTAATCTGAACATTAAAAGCGAGGTCACGAAGCGCTTCTTTAGGGATCTTATCGAAAGGGTCTATCTGACCGATGAACTGAAGAATATTTGGCAATAGAGACTGAGGCATATAATCACACTCGCATTAATTTGATTAGTATTATTATATAACTAACAATGCTGGTTACTAGCGGTTTTAGCAAAACAACGCACATAAGACTAAATATTGGACATCGGTCAAGTTTTCATCAATTTTGGATGTAAAAAAAGCACGTATTAAACGTGCTTTCAATAGATAACTGTCTGTAGTAACAGCAATTTTAGGTTGACTCCACTAGGTATCCAGAGCAACGCTCGATAGAAACGGCTAAGACCTTAGAGTTGAAACCTCACCCAAAACACTAAGCTAGCTTGCTACTGGCAATCTGTGGTTAGTATCTAATAGATGACTTGCAGAAGCTTGGCGTGCTTTATCACTGTTACCCGCCATGATTGCTTCATAAATTTGACGGTGTTCATTAATACACGTACTTCCCTCTTCTGAAGAATGAGAAATAAAGTTAACAAACATTGTCGTTAAGATATTGCCAAATGGAAGGTAAAAGTCATTACCTGTTGCATTGAAGATGAGGCTATGGAATTTCATATCAATATCTAGCCAACTGTCTTGGTTAAACTCTTCAGCACCTGATATTTCTACCATCTGTTGGAAAATGCCCGACAGTTCAATGCGTTGTTCAGCGCTCGCGAACTGAGCAGCCAATGCACATGCTTCTGGTTCAATCGCGCGACGTAAGCCCAAAAACTGATGACAGAATTGGTCTGTATCTGCCAAACCATCCATCCATTCGATCAATTGCGGGTCTAAAAAGTTCCAGAACGCACGGTCAACAACGCGAGTACCGATCTTTGGTCGAGATTCTAGTAGGCCTTTTGAAGTAAGAAGCTTAACCGCTTCTCTTAATGCAGTCCTACTAATTCCAAATTGCTCACACAGAGCCATTTCACCAGGAATGATAGAGCCTTGAGGCAAATTGCCCGACAAAATACCACGTGCGATTTCACGTGCAACTTGCACATGAAGGCTTCGCTTAGAGCCTGAAATCGAATTGAAAGAGCCAGCCATGTGTCTACTTACTTATTAGATATGTATTATTTAACTCGGACTATAGCACTGATTTATATCTGCACCAACTAAGTATAAGAATAACGTGAGGTCACGAATGATATAGGCTAGCGAAGATTTTATGAATATTATAAGTATTTAGTTCATCAAACTAATTAAAAACATTTATTCATACAAATGGTTCTTATTTACACCGTTTTTTGTATGCGCAAACTCACAAAACGACTCTTACTCTCACTATTTATGTCGTTGATGATCAGTTTTGAGATGACTATCCTTGAATACTGCAAGTGTTATTGTATGATTTATTAACGCGAATGATCTACAATATAGGCGACTGTGATGTTTAACGATTTAAAAGGCAAACGCATTCTAATTACTGGCTCTACTGCAGGTATGGGCTTAGCTACAGCACGTATTTTCGCAAAGTATGGTGCAAAAATTGGTATCAATAGTCGTGCTTCTAGCCCAAAAGTTGATGACGTTCTATCTGAACTTACCGCACTGGGTGGCGATGTTGCCTTTTTTCCTGCAAACCTAATGGACACATTAGAGTGCGAAAGGTTAGTCAAAGAGTTCACTGATCATTTTGGTGGCATGGACGTGTTGATTAACAACGCCGGTGGCCTTGGTGGTCGCGCCAATCTAGAAAATATCGATGATGAGTTTTATGAGCGCGTAATGAACCTTAATGTTCGCTCTGCGCTGATGACAACCAAGTTCTCTATCCCGCACTTACGCGCCTCTGCTGCTGAGTCCGGGCAAACATCTTGTGTGATTAGCACGGGTTCGATTGCCGCTCGTGAAGGTGGTGGTGTGGGTGCTGGTGTATATGCCGCATCGAAAGCTTGGTTACACGATATCCATCGGAACTGGGTAAAAGAATTTGCTAAAGACAATATCCGTTTCAACATTGTTTCACCGGGCACTATCGACACCGCATTTCACGATGGCAAGAGCGACGATTTGAAAGCGACCATTGCTAACAACATTCCAATGGGACGCTTTGGCCATATTGATGAAGTTGCCCCTTCATTCGCTTTCTTTGCATCGCACGCTTGCAGCGGTTACATCACAGGTCAAATCCTAGATGTTAACGGCGGACAAATAACGCCCTAGTTAGCTGGTTTATATAAGCTCACTCAGCGATTTAAGTTCGCCACACTATATAAGGTTAACAGACCCGAGTAGATGAGGGAAAACCTCACACCAAATTCGACGTATACACTGACACTAAACACCAGATTCGTCTGGCTTTTAGTGTTTTCAAAGTTTCAATTTCAGGTGGTTTAAATGTCAATATTTACATTGGTGGAAGATTCAAGCCGCCGAATTCATGTTCAAGTGGCGAGACAAATTGCTCGCAAGATCTTGTCAGGCGAGTTAGAAGAAAATCAAAAGTTACCCAGCGAAATGGAGCTGTGCGAAATCTTTGGAGTGAGCAGAACTGCCCTTCGAGAATCAACTAAGCTACTTTCGGCAAAAGGTTTAATCGAGTCGAAGCCAAAAGTGGGCACTCGTATCAAACCGAGAACACAGTGGCACTTCTTGGACCCGCAATTGCTGTACTGGATCCAAGATTTAGAAGATACTAAACCCTTCTTGTCTCAATTTTTAGGCTTAAGAAAAGCGATTGACCCGGAAGCGTGTGCGCTCGCTGCAACCAATGCAACTGTAGAGCAACGCAAAGAGCTTTCGATTCTTTTCCAGAAAATGACCATCGCAGCAAATAGCTTCGATTATGAAGAGTGGACGACCAACGATCACCTGTTTCACCAAACGATTTTCTTATCGACAGGTAATCAATTTTACATTCCATTCGCGAACATTCTGTCGACTATCTTCAAGCAGTTTATCGACCACTCCGCTGAAGGCGGTCGCTTCTGTTTAGAAGAACACAAAGCGATTTACGACGCAATAATGTCTGGCGATGCCAAGCAAGCTCGAATTGCTTCTCAAGTCCTGCTAGACGATGAGAACCAAAAGCTCTCTAGGGTTGAATTAGCCATCGCATAACCGAGATTAACCAAACTGACTTGTTTTTCAAAGACACAAGTCAGTCTTGTTTTAGCACCCATTTTTTAACCATCAACTACCGTAGTGTTTTCTTCTTTAAACGCTCTACTCCGCCACCTCAGAGAAAGCTTACGGTTATACACATAAGGTGTTGTTTGTGTCTTCACAATCGTACGTAAGGAAAAATTTCTCTCTCGCCTGGCCCCTCGCCTTAAACGGTATCTTGATGCAGTCGATGTTGATGATCGACACACTGCTTGTCTCTCCTCTTGGTGAAATCCCTTTAGCTGCAATGGGGATTGCGACGACTATCGTTGCCTTTGTACTGGGAATTCAAATGGCGCTGGCAAACGGTACTCAGTTAGTATTAAGCCGCGCAGTGGGCTCTGGCATCGCCGCATCATTATCTAAAGCATTTTGGGCAGGGTTATTTATCAACCTTGGCGTAGCAACACTATTTTGGCTTCTACTTACTTTTTTCGAACAACCCTTGATTCAAGCTTTAACAGATGACGCTTCCCTTCACTTAGAAATCAGCCGCTATCTAGACATCTCGAAATACATCGTTATTTTTACCGCGTTAACGCAGGTGATCATTGCTTTATTTAATGCGCTAGGCAGAACTAAAGTCCCATTCAAAGGTTACTTAATTGAACTGCCTATCAATGCTGTACTCTCATATGTGCTGATTCATGGTTTTTCTAATTTTGAAGGGATTGGAGTACAAGGCGCTGCATTAGGCAGCATTATTGCAATAACGATCCGCTTGCTGTATTTGGTTTTGTGCGTGCATTTAAGCTCAGCGATTTCACTCAAATTAGACGCTCAGCGCTCTGAATTCTTTACCAACGTTCGCCGTCACTTTATCGAAATATTCCCTGTAGCAGCGAACGTGACCATGCTTTTGATTGGCGCAACGATATATCAATTGTTGTATTCGCAACTTAACATCAACGCTTACGTAGCGATTACTTTGGTGATGCCTTGGATCAGGGCTGTCTCTCAATTTATTACCGCTTGGGCTCACTCTTCCGCGATTACTATCAGCCAAGCGATTGGCTCCAAAAAGATGGATGACCTAGTCAAAAACGTCGATACCAGTATCGATATTGCAGTCGTCATTTCTTTCGTTTGTGCACTCTTATTCGCAGGATTAAGTCTGGTCATTGGTGACATTTACCCGAACTTGGATGAATCTACCTATCAAGCATTGGCCGTTATCGCCCCACTCTACATATTCTTGCCAATTGTTCGTGGCTACAACACGGTTCATGGGAATGTACTAAGAGCACTAGGAAAAACGACCGCAGTCTTCAAAATCAACTTTACTGGTCAATGGGTAATTTCAATTCCATTGTGTGCATTGATCATCTTTGGTTTAGATGGCTCTATCTTTTGGGCCTTTGCTATCCAACCATTCGAAGAAGTCGTTAAAGCTTTCCCATTCCGTCACTTAGCTCGAAAGTCTCTAAAGGAGTTTGATGCCGACAAAGCTAAAGAGTTGATGTATGACTAAGTCCGGTATCGAGTCGCCGTCCTAAAATCTTTCTACGCTTTCTGATTACAACCTTGTCTTTTGACAAGGTTGTATTGTTTCAGCTGTACCGTTCATTGGTAAGCTTCATTGTACTCTCGCTGATACCCGGCTCATCTTAAATCTCATAGAAAACAAAAAGACCACTCAACATTCGGTTCAGTGGTCTTCGAAAACATTCCTTAAGGCCTGTTTCTAACTAGCCTTATGTACTATTTGCCGTTCAACTTTAGTGCCGAGAAAGTCACACTGTTATAGTCGCCATTCTTTTTATCGACAGCGAAATCGCCAGTACCGCCACAACCTGGCCCCCATACAGGGTGAGAATCGCTCACGCTACATTGGCCGTATGCGCCCGCTTTGTAATAGAAATCATCTTCAGCATAACCCGTTGGTGAATCAAGCTCATCAATACCCTTGCTCAGATCGATTTCATACTTAACCGTATCGTGACGTTCTGTTTCAAACGTTAGGTACATCATGGTGCCTTTCACTTCCACTTTGTAGCTAAACTCTTCACCAAGAGCAATGCCTGCTTCACCCGGTTCCGCTGGGTTTTCCCAAGTGTTACCCCACACTGGATAAGCGATATCGGCACGGTTAGGAT
Source organism: Vibrio sp. 10N.239.311.G01 (assembly GCF_041465805.1). Classification (NCBI taxonomy): domain Bacteria; kingdom Pseudomonadati; phylum Pseudomonadota; class Gammaproteobacteria; order Vibrionales; family Vibrionaceae; genus Vibrio; species Vibrio sp. 10N.239.311.G01. The sequence continues at coordinate 21,753 of NZ_JBFSRM010000032.1, read as the reverse complement.
CTTTTTTCTCTAGGTTACGCTCATAGTTCCAAAATACTGAACCCATTTCTTGGCCAGGAAACTTCTTATAGAAGATCTTTAGTGGTTCATTACCATGCCCGTAACCAGTTCCAGCTTTGATTAACTCATTATGTTTTTTAGCGTGAATCTGACCAACAACCACCGAGTGAGCTGGGTACTTTTCTGGGAACTTAGCGTTAACTGAGACGTGATTAACTTTTAATGTCGCTTCTAATGTTCCGCCAACAGCACTGTATTCACTAGCCGCTGGGTGACTCGACAGTGCCCACTGGTTTCCTTTATCAGCCGTATCGATAGAGAAATCTGCGCCTCTTGGCATTTGTCGTAATTCAGAACGCGCATTCTTCGAGTTTTTCGTCGTAATCGCTTGGTTCTGCACTTCAAATACAAGGTTGCCGTCTTTATCAAGATGGAAGAAATCACTATGTGAGTAGCTCATCATGGCTACCCCTTCTATTTCATCAACACGACCATCTTCATTAATATCTGAAGGTATGGTTATTTTCCAATTATGCATATCGAATTTATCGGCAGGTACGGGGTAAGAAACACCGTTATTTGCGAAAGTAACCATTGGTACAGTCGCTAATAGCGCCACTGCTAATATGTTTTTCTTAAACATGACTCATCCTTTATTGTTAACAGATACCGAGTACACAATCAGTACAGAAACCACTTTTGAACACGAATTAGTACTAAATATTTTCTCTTCGACTTAAATAAGCCAACCGATAAATAGAATTTACATTTAGCCATTTTGTAACTTTTATTAAACATCTGGCTATGGTTTATATTTATGCCTCTCAACATGCTCCCTATGTTTAAGCCACGATGGTTAAAATCATCATTATTAACATATAGAAACACTTAATATTTGTATTATTTTAACACATGCAAAAAAGTGAGTTTCTAAGGTTTGTGAATATGAGAAGTACGTCATGATTGATTTAATACACAAGCCCTAAATTGAGATATTCATAACATTTAGCTATATATTTGGGCCATTAGTCAGAACTTTTTGATAGATCTCACAGAAATCTGACTCAATAATAAATACCATATTTGTCATACATTAATTTAATACCATGTAAGGTATTGGTTTGTGAGCCACGGGTACATTGGATGTATCCAGAATAAAAAAATAATAGTGAGACAAAGGTATGAATTCTGTTACAAAAATTTCTGCAGCTGTTGCATGTACTCTTTTAGCGGGCACAGCTACTGGTGCATCTCTTGATTATCGTTACGAGTATCGTGCTGCGACGGATTATACAAAAACAAATGGCGACACGGCTCACGTAGACGCTCGCCATCAACACCGAGTGAAGCTAGGTGAAAGCTTTAAACTGTCAGATAAGTGGAAGCACTCAACGGGCCTTGAAGTTAAATTCCATACTGACGATTCTTACTACGACGCAGATTCTGGCGAAGTTAAATCAGCAAACAGTAGAAGCTTCTATGACGGCAATTGGTATATTTACGGTATGGAAGTAGAAAATACAGCAACTTACAAAGTCGATAACAACTGGTATCTACAAGTTGGTATGCCGATCGCTTGGGACTGGGATGAGCCGAACTACAACGGCGGTGACTGGAAGATGAAAAAAGTCACTTACAAACCTCAATTCCGTGTTGGTTATAATGCGGATATGGGATTAACGACTGCCATTCGTTACCGTCACGAGTATGCTGATTTCCGCAACCACACTCAATTTGGTGACAAAGATTCAGAGACTGGTGAGCGTTTAGAGTCAGCACAGAAATCAAAAGTCACACTAACGGGTTCTTACAAAATTCAATCTCTACCTAAACTTGGCCTTTCTTACGAAGCTAACTATGTAAAATCGCTAGATAACGTACTTCTATATAATAGTGATGATTGGGAGTGGGACGCAGGTTTAAAAGTAAACTACAAGTTTGGTTCATGGAAACCTTTTGCAGAAATCTGGTCATCTGATATCAGCTCGTCTTCTAAAGATCGTGAAGCTAAATACCGCGTTGGTGTTGCTTACTCATTCTAATAATAAAATAGTCAGAATATAAAATAGCCCTCTCCTCTTGTAATTTATTTGGGCATATTTTAATTACTTTATTTTAAATAATAGGATGTTCTAATCAGAATTAGCTTCATCCTAATAAATATTTAACGACTATTCATTATCTATTTCTTATGTGATTTACATATGGATTTAATATCATAAAGAGAATATTTTATGCAAATTTCTAAAGTCGCTACAGCTGTCGCTCTTTCGACAGGTTTATTATTTGGTTGTAACAGTGATGGTTTACCTATTCCAACAGATCCAGGCGGAACAGACCCTGTTGAACCTGTTGAACCTGTTGAACCTGTTGAACCTGTTGAAGTTTACTCTATAGAAAACGTCTATTGGGATCTGACAGGTGGTGCTGTTGCTGCACAGTCACTCAGCGGAACTTCACCATATCGCTTTGATAATAGTGAGGAAGGTACTCGTACTCTAAGCATTTACAGTGGAGACGTAGCTAATGGCTTCACTTTTGAGAGTTCAATATATACTGCTGAAGAAGAAGGTGTTGTTTCCTTTGAAGGTAAGGACTGTACTTACACAGTGACTGAACAACAGCTAGATATGACCTGTGAAAAAGATGACGTAGAAACAGCTTACTCAGCAACAGAGATTACAGATGAATCTGTTATAACTGCATTAGAAAATGCCGATGATGGAAAACCTAAATCAGTCGATGATGTGAACGCTGCGATTGCATCAGCAGAAGATGGCGCGACTATTGATTTATCATCTGAAGGTACGTTTGATACCGGTGTTATTGAGCTAAATAAAGCTGTCACAATTGATGGTGCTGGTTTAGCAACCATTACCGGAGATGCTTGTATTGATGTCACTGCACCCGGTGCAGGTATCAAAAACATGACTTTTGCTAACGACAATTTGGCCGGGTGTTTTGGTAGGGAGTCAGCTGGTACTTCAGATAATGAAACTGGTGCGATCGTTATTGGTAAAATTGGTAAAGATTCAGATCCTGTAGCACTTGAAAACCTAAAGTTCGATGCAAACGGCATTACCGAAGATGATCTAGGTACTAAAAAAGCAAGTTGGTTATTCTCTCGAGGTTACTTTACATTAGACAATAGCGAATTTGTCGGTTTAAGTGGCAGTTTCCAAAATAATGCAATTCGTATTAACTGTAGTAGTGACAACGGGCGATTTGGTTCACAAATCACAAATAATACATTCACTATTAACTCTGGTGGTAGTGATGTGGGCGGAATTAAAGTTGGTGATTCTAGCAGTGCCGTCATAAAGAATAGTGATGATAACCTTGGTTGTAATGTCACTATCGAAAGCAATACGTTCAATGGTTACAAAACCCTACTTTCAGCTGACAACGGTAATGATATAAGAAATACAGCCATCTACGCACAACCATCTGCAGTGAACACTGCGGCAGGTAAAGAAAATATCTTGAACTAAGACTAAGAATATCAAAACAGACAAGTTGACTTGCTGTTTGCTTACCTTAGAACCTGACTTATTCAAAGCCATAGCAACTGCTATGGCTTTTTTTATTTTTAAAACACAGAGCTTATGACACGATTAAATTTAACAAACCAAATATCTATTTTATTAACTCTAATTAAAAACCAAAATAACTCTAGTGCTAATTGTCATTCTGTCTTTCTACTGATCTAGCCCTCTCAAAGCCTGTATCGATCATAGATAGACAAAGTCTCTCAGTTCTATACTAATCCTACAAATTATTATTCAGCGTCACCGTACAACTACAATCAGGGCATTTACGGCCTGCAAGTAACTAACGCTAAAGCGCATAACCTTGAGCTGTTAGAGTCGTTTGATCATCGACTTGAGCCCGCCTAGTATTTCATAAAGCATTGGAACCAATAGAATGGCTAACCCTACCCTTCTAATTATGAAAGAGTTAGAGCACTATTTATGGCTGTTGCTAGGAGCCTCACTAAACAACCCAAGAGTGACGGTTTCAAGAACAGTATGGGTAGTCAGCCGAGCTAACGCTTATTAGTAAACCACGCACATAATACGTTCGTGCATTGGCAAAGCCTTGAGAACAAGGTCAAAGTTTTCGAGCTATGGTGATTCCGATAAACATCACGACATTATTTGGGTTTGAATCCGCGACAGGCTAGCCTATTGGTAACTGAGATTAATCATGAGCTAGGTTAATTGTGATCGGCGCTTGGGGGGTAATAGTGACTGATAATGACTAAAGTTAATACTGAATGAGCTTAATGATAATGTCTTAAACTCTGTGCAACTGATAACTACCCCTCTCCTACTCAATTAAATCATACGCTTAAGCCCAACCAACAGCAGGCACAAAAAAGCCTCCAAACCCTAAGGCTGGAGGCTATTGCGATAGCTTTAATATTAAGTGTTATTCGGTTAGATTACTTTTGGTATTGATCGTGCGATACATCTAGCTGGTAGAAAGTCGCTTGTGAGTAATCGTCTAGGTCGCCGCTGATGTTTTGGTTGTAAACACCTGCTTTGAAGTACATGTACTTGCCGCCAACATCGTAACCGCTGTTACTCATATCAACCACTTGTTGTACGTCGTCATGACCTTCACGCATTAGCGTTACGATCAGATCGTGGCCTTTCACTTCGATGCGGTAGCTGAATACCTCACCAAGTGCGATACCATCCTCACCCACTTCTGCTGTCATGCCACCAACAAGTGGGTAGAAGTTCTCTTTAGTACCGTTTTGACCTTCGTGTGCAAAGTAAACCGCACCAGTCGCTTGGTTTGGCAATTTACGGTAGTACAAACGAATTGGCTCATCGTCTTTGTCGTGAATTTGACCAATGATAAAGCGACCTACTTCATTCGCGTTACCCGTTGTGGTTGCATGGTCAATCTTCAATGTTGCTTCCATTACGCCATCAATGCCAGCCGCCGCTTTTAGGTCAGCTTCTGGTGCCGTTGAGAATACCCAGTTGTTCTTGTTAACACCTTGGGTTTTGATCGACTGGTCACCACGACGCATCATTTCACGTAGCTCAGTACGAGCATACTTAGTGTTTGCAGACGTACGCACACCTTTTACGTAAGATTTGAATACCATGCCGCCATCATCAGCAGTGTAGAAGATCTCTGGGTGCTGGTAACCGTTTGCAAGGTTCCACTCAGAAACGTCATCTGGCTTGCCATTTTTGTCATGATCGAATGGTTGAGATAGGTACCAGTGAGTCAAGTCAAAGTTTTCGCTTGGTGCATTACCTGCAAGCGGTGTTTCAGGTAGGTTAGTCGGTGCTGGCATCGCAGTACGTGTTTGGCACTCTACGGTTGTATCACAAGGGTAAACCGCTGGTGCACCAAAGTTACCGGTACGCAAATCTTTGCGCGCTTCTTTAGCGGCTTTTTCTGCTGCTTTCATTTCAGCGATCATTGTTTGCTCAGCGGCAACCACTGCTGGCGTGATGATATGGCTTGTTGGACAAGCGTTAACATTACAGTTAACCGCCGCCAACTCAGTCAAGCTGTTCCAACCGTTTTTAGTGTTACCGTGACCCACGTATCTCACGTAGCGCGCTTGTACTGCTGGCTCGAATTGGAAACGCTCTAGGCCGATCGCTTTACCTGAGCTCAGTTGGTTTTCAAGTACGGTTGTCCAGGTTTCACCATCGACACTTACTTGAATATCAAATTTAGACTGACGCTCATTACCTTTACTGAAAGCGGCCTGAACTGCGTCAAACTCTTGTACAGAGCCGTAGTCTAGCATTGCCCACTCGCCGTCACCCGCTGAAGACCAACGCGTTGTAAGATCTTGGTCAAGAAGAAAATCTGGGCCGTTACCATCGTGGCTGCTTGCAGTAGCTGCAACTGGCATCAGTAGAGCTTCACCCGTTTCTTTGTTGTTCGGAAACTCAACCGTTGGTGTTGTGCTTGTACAACCCACCGCTAGTAGGACAGAAGAGGCAAGTAAGCTTTTTAGAATCGTTTGTTTCATATTAAACCCATTATTATATTACAAAGGCAGCGCTTGTAAGTGAAATCAAAGTCCGCGAACTCCTGTTATTAAGTGATTTATATTTGGATGTTTGCGAGAACATAAAAATCTTACGTAATCTTATAATACAAATAAAACGTTTCATTGAATAAATGAGACTGGGGACACTTTCTGCTTTATCCATATATTAACTGGATCACATTTCTTATTGATAAAATAGAGAGTAGATAAATTTTGGATCAGCATCTCGTCTAAGCGACGATAATTTTTGGTGGCTATTCACCGGGAAGTTGATCTCGTTATTTAAATTAAAGTCACCTAGCCCATTACATTTGAGCACAAAAAAAGACCACATTGTTAACAACTGATGTGGTCTTTTAATTACGGTTTTTATTTGTTAAACCAGCGCGAGTGTTAAAGCAGCGCGAGCTTAATAATGGGCCGCTCTCACAGAGCTAAAACTCACATCAAATATCTCACCGGCGTACTCGCTGTCTGGCTTAAATTGTGGGTAGATACCCGCTTTGAAGTAGAAAGCGATGTCGTTAGAGGCCCAATCTTGAGTTAAAGAAACCGTGTCCCCATCTTTATCTGTGTAATCTTGTCCCCAAGGGATTAAATGAGAAACGGTGTTGGTTCCATCTAAATCATGAGTCGCCAAGTAGATACCGTCTTGATTGGCACGAATCGTATATCGCCACTCTTCACTTGCCGAATAAGTCCCTAACTCGACACTGAACGGGTCACAATGATTACAGTCTTGGTTGTTGCGCTCAAAATCAGAGTTCAGTATCACTCTTACTGGCTTACTCTCGCCTTCCCATAACAGTTTCACCAGTGCTTGATTGATCTTCCAACCATGGATTTGTCCAAGTACCACTTTTGGATCTTGATTGTTGATGTTCGGGTAATCTTCAATTCGCAAGCTTGCGGTTAACTCGTGACTGGTAGCGTTCGTTCTAGTGTCGTCCAAATACCAACTTGTATCTTCATCGCTGGTGCTACAATCCGGTTGAACACTGCTTTGATACAACTCCCTGAGCTCAGAGCGAATATAGCTAGAGTTTTGGGTAGAGGTGCCGTATCCCATATCCGCTCTAAAGTGCATTCTTCCTTCATCAGTATTGAAGTAAGAAAGATCAATATCACTGTCGTACACATCGCTGTCATTTGAAAGAAGATCTTTACTCGATTCACAACGTTCTGGTTCTAACTCAGCAGCACTGTCACCACCGCTTCCATACCAATCATTCTTACTCGGTGGAATAGTCAGCTTCCAATCATTAATGTCCCAATCGTTTGATCCATCGATTTGAGTCGTGGTGTATCTCAACGCCTGATAGTAAGCAATCGCTTCACCATTCTCAAATTGGTTATAGATACCCGCTTTGAAGTAGCTCAATAAATGCTGCCAGTAAGCGATGTCTTGATTCACTTTTACTTCATCATTCACTTTGAGCGACAGTGTGTTCTCATAAACAGAAAGATCAAATTTGGTAAAACTGTCCAATTCCGCCTCACCTAAATCGTAGCGATTGTATGACGTGGCATAACAATCCGAAGAGTCAGCAGCGCTGCTACAATCAATGGCATTGTTTTTCATGACTGCCCAGTAGTGACCTGTGAGGCCATCTCGTTCTTGCTCCCAAACCACACGCAATAGCGGATGAGGGATATAACCCGTACCACTCTCATCAGTCCCCTTATTGTGTATCTGCAGCAACGTCACTTCATCATGATCAGCGGGAGAACTCGCCATGGCATGCTCAATATCAGGCAAGCTGATCTCGGCATACAGGCTTCGCCTTACGCCCGCTTCGTTGATATCGAAGTTTTCTCCCTCACGAACTTCAGAGCGCATCTTGTAGTTCGTCATTTTGAAGATAAGATTTTCCGTCTCTTCATCAGCATAAAAATAATCACTGACATAACCATCGAAGTTACCATCTTTGACTTCAGAGGTTTTATTGCCCTCCTCTCCATTAGGATCAGAGACCTGAAGATCTGAGCTGGAAAGGATGTTTTGATACTTGGTAATATCATAGGGAGCAACAACACCAGCGGGCATTCCTGGGTTATTGGTATCGGAAGGATCACTGCTGTCACTGGAGCTGCTTCCACCGCAGCCATACGTAAGCGAAGCGAGTACTACGACGAAGATTGGCTTATTCACATTTATCTCACTTATCCATAAGAATAGAGTGACAATGTATATTTGTACTATTTTATGTCAATTATATATTTATCAGAATGTGAGATGCGGCAAATGAAGTGGGATGAATGAGTATTGCGTAGAGTTAGACTCAAGAAAAACGCAGAAAGGCCACTCTAAACTCGCAAGCTATTGAGTGGCTCTCAGATCAACAACTAAACTTAGTATGTTGATTTTTAAATATAAATATTAGAAAAGTTAAACCTTAAAGCTGCTCATCAAGTCACTAACGCTGCCGTTAAGTGTTTTGATTTCTGCTGATTCAATCAACTGATCTTGGCTTAGCTTATTAAGCTCCTCAACAAAGCTTTCAATCTTATGCATGTTCTTAGCAATGCTCTGAATAAGGGCGTTCTGCTCAACAGACGAACCCGAAATATCGTTATTAAAACGACTTACCGTTTCCATCTGTTCCGTTAGCTTGGCCAACATATTTACCGCTTGAACCACTTGGGCACGCGTCATTTCACAGTTACTTTTGGTCAACTCAATCGATTTAACCAAACCATCTGATTTAGACTGCAAGCCAGACAGCGCTTCATCAATTTCAGAAGTACTGATTTGAGTTCGGTTGGCTAACGCACGGACTTCATCAGCAACCACCGCGAAACCTCGGCCATGCTCACCCGCTCTCGCCGCTTCAATTGACGCATTCAATGCCAGCAAATTAGTTTGTTCCGCAATTCCTCCAATCACAGACACGATAGACTGGATGCTCTGCGTTTCATTCGCCATTGAGCGAATATCATCAGAGGTGGTGCAGACTTGCTTCTCAAGATCACTGATATAGGTTTCCGTCACGGTGTTAATTTGTTTCGTCTCATCACTGAACACAGCGGCCTCTCTTGCTGCTTCTGCCGCCGACTGAGAACTCTTCTCGACTTCGTTTGATGCTTCAGATAAGCCGTTAATTGCAGAGACCACTTGAACCGTTTCATCAGTGTGAACTTTCAGTACATCGCTGGTTTCTTTACAACCTTCACGAATACTCAGTACCTTAGTATCGAGATCCGAGTTCTTAAATTTGACGTCCTTAACCATCTCTTGCAGACCAATGATGAACAAGTTGATGTCTTTGGCGATATGCCCTAAGTCATCATTCCCCTTCTCAACAAGCCTTTGAGTCAGGTCTCCGTTACCTTGAGATAGATCGTGGACGATTTTTCTCAGTGACACGATTGGGCGGTAGAAGCGATTCAGCAGTAAAATCATCAATATCACCGAGCCAAGCACACATGCCACGATAAGGATACGCGCACTCGACATCACGCCATTCAACTGATTGAGCGCGAGTTCAGGATCGATACTAGATATCATGTACCATTCTTTCTGGCTGCCAATATCCACTTTCTTGGCCATCAAAATTCTCTGGTTGCCATCAATCACACCCTCAATGAATTGGTCAGGCTGTTCAATGGCACTATTGAGTCTCATCTGAGTATCTGCAGAAGATATATTGCTTTGCGGAAGTACGTTTTCGACTGTTGAAGCGACCACCATCCCTTTCTCGTCGATAATAATGCCTTTGGCTTCGTAGATACTTTCCAGCTGTTTAAGCTGAGTTTCCAAATCATCAAATCGAATGTCTGCCATGATGACGCGATCTTGATAGGTGTAAGTCACACCAATCATAGGTACTTGAGTACTCTTGGTGAAAAACAGATCACTAAAAGATAAACCTGATTTCAATTTCGCTTGTTGATACCAAGGACGAGTCGTTGGGTTGTATTTTTCTTTGATTCCAACACCGTTTGGGAAAGACTCTGAAGGACGAGAAGTGTAAGAACGACCATCATCAAAACCCACTACAATCTTGTCAATACCACCGAGCTTAGCGGCAAAATGCATCAGCGCTTCATTCGGTACTTGGTATGGGGATTTCATGAACTCTTGTGCAACAGAGTTAACGGTATCGATGGTGCGCTGAACGGTATTTTCTATTTGATTAATTTCTATCGTTAACGAGTGATCAATCTCGTTATAAATCGTTTGGTTTACTTGATCAGTCGCCAAGTTAAGCGTGAACCAGTTCGTAAATGCCAAGGCACTGGAACTGACGATCGCCACCATTAAAATCAATTTTCCTTTAAACCCTAGAGACAATTTTGAATTCATAAAACTCATAATCCATATCAACCTATGTCTATTATTTTTATCCGAATGAAATGGTCATTTTTTAGATATTCGAAGATACGGGAAGCAAAACTTGTTCATGCCGTTCCATCGTCACAACCATCAATTTAATTAATATTGTATGTTTAATTTACTGCACTTTCTGTGAGCAATCTTGACATATTAAAACTGGCTAAAATAGCCCTGTGACATAGTTATCATTTATGCGTTTTGACTTTCATCTCATTGAATAAAATCACTATAAATTTGTAAAACGTCCAATTTCATAGTGAAAAGTCATATTTCTGTCGATAATTATCATCACCAGATTTTACTGTCCCACGCTACCTAATAGTATGCAAAAATGAGTCTTAACTCACACTTCTACCAACTAACCATTCACTAAAGGCATTCAATCTTAAAATTTATTTGTAATACAATAAGCCTTAAGTTATGGTGTATTTGAATCATAACTTAAGTTCTTTCTGGATGCTTTTGTTCAGTTCAAAGTGATAATTGAAGCAGCCGCTTTAAGGTCATTGAACTCGTTTAACGTAGAAACTGTCGGGGGATCTCGTTATTCGTTTTTTCACTTTCTATTGATCATTTGTTTTTCCAGACGGCTCGTCCGAACATGCCCATACAGTCACCAGCTGTGTGGGTTTTTTTTACTTTCTTTTCAGACCCGATATACGAGCGGTGTTAAGCCATCGCCAACAATCAGTTAAGTGCACTGGTTTAAGCTTGCGAGGAAAAGTGAGTGAGTTGGTGCTAGAAGGCTTTGAATTTACAAATAGATATAGATATAGATATAGAAACAAAAATAGGAATTGAGGCAGTAACAAAGTTGAACAGAGTTTTGAGTAGGTGTAGCTGAGGAAGTAGAAGTAGAAGTAGAAGTAGAAGAGTTTAACGAGGGAACAAAGGGTTGGGTATGGCAGATAAAAACGAACCTCGCTGAGGTATCGCCGCCTAAAAAGACAGGCAATACCCTAGCGAGGTCGTACGTCGATTACTTCTCTAGTTTAGCGAAGTAGTCGAAGATTACTGGTACGTCGTTGTTACCCATTCCTGCGTCAACAGCAGCTTGTAGGCTAGTTGCAGTACCTTGAGCAATTAGAGACTCAGTACCTAGCTCTTCACAAAGAGCAAGGAAGTAACCAAGATCTTTGTTAGCGTTAGCAACAGAGAAACCTAGCTTCTCTTCGCCGTCTACTGCGTAGAACTTACAGAATTGCATGAATGGTGAGTTAGATGGACCTGCAGACATGATGTCAAACAGTTGTTGGCCATCAACACCAGCGCGTTGAGCAACAGCGAAAGCTTGAGACATAGTCGCAACAGTCGTCATACCCATGAAGTTGTTTACAAGCTTAGTCACGTGACCAGAACCTAGAGCGCCTAGGTGGAATACGTTTTCGCCTTGCTCTTCAAGAACAGGTTTAACTTTGTTGAAAGTTTCCATGTCGCCAGCAGCCATGATGTTCAGAAGACCATCTTTAGCGTGTGCAGGAGTACGACCTAGAGGTGCGTCGATCATGCCCGCGCCTTTTTCAGCAAGAGCTGCGCCGATTTGCTTAGTAGAAGCAGGGATAGAAGTACCGAAGTCTACTAATACTGCGCCTTCTTTGATGCCCGCTAGAACGCCGTCTTCGCCGTAAACGATTTTTTCAACAACAGCAGAAGTTGTAAGACAAAACTGAACGATGTCACTTGCAGCAGCTAGTTCTTTAGCAGAAGTGAATGCAGTTGCGTTGCCGCGATCTGTAACGCGAGCAACAGCTTCAGCGCTTAGATCCATTACGTTTACGTGGTAGCCGCGCTTTTGCAGGTTTTCAACCATGTTGCCGCCCATAAGACCTAGGCCAATGAAACCGATTACAGGTTTAGTCATGTTCAAACTCCAAATATAGTATTGTATGATTATATGCTCATTATAATAACTACGTCTTTCTCGTTACGCAATAGTTTTAGGGCATTGATTTAATGGTTAGACGTAAGTTGTGACGGGGGTTCACTTTACGAGAAAATATGGGTCACGCTTTGTACTTACAGGAACTATTTGCCAGTTTAAAAACCGTCTATTGATGAAATAACATACGTTAAATGTCATACGATTAGTAAGCACAAGCTACGCCATTACCTATGTATAGTTCACGACTCCCCTACTCAGCCAGTGATTAGACCGTTCACTCAGAAGTAAGTCATATCAGTTTTTACGAAAAAGGGGTTGGCGCCCTATTCTTTTAACAGAGCGATAAATGCGGGTCTCGCATACGACTCCTGCACCTTTCATTGAGCATCGTGGCTAAGTACACGCCTGACGTTTGTATGTATCAGCTTCCAGGTTCAGCCATCGAGCTATTGGCTTTGCATCGAGAAGCGATTGATCTCTTGGCCATTTAGTTTTCTTTCAAACTGATGGGGTTGCCAACTAATACAACTTAACTGACTTATCCAACTTACTAACTAGCCAAACAAAAAAACTCCGAGCTTTCACTCGGAGTTTTTAGTATCTAGCTTCTGTTGCTTCAGCGAGTTACAGTTCGATTGAAACCGTTTCACCGTCAACATTTAGCATTAGCGTGTTGCCTTCAAGCTTGTGAGACACTTCAACTTGCTCGCCTTCGTTCTTATTAGGAACAAGAAGCGTAAGGATGTTGTGCTCTTTTGATGGCTTGAATTCCACTTCAACGTGACGGTGGATTTCAAGATCTTTGAACTCGTATGGGTCAACTTCGCCAAAACCTTCAACGTTCTTAACTGACGTGATGTTATCAGCAGACTCGTTGATGAAGTTTACGTCTAGGTGCGCAACTTCGCCACGGATAGTGAAAGACTTGTCTGCCACGTCGTTTGCGAAAGTTGTGTGCATTAGCCAAGTCATGTCTTTCTCTTCAGAAAGCGTTGCCTTGTCTTGCATTACGAATACTTTACCTTGAACAAACCAGACCTTACGCTTGTAAGATTCAATTTCAGGAACGAAGTACTTGTAAGATGCCGTTGCATCACCCTCAACCATCTTCACATCAGATTCAGTGTCGAAATCAGAGATGTTGCCGCCCGCTTCGATACAGAAGCGATCTTGGTGGTTTTCGTAGCCCGTGTTCTTGTTCTCGCCGTACTGACCTTTACCGCCAAATAGTGGAAGGTTCTTAGAGAACGTTTGACGACGCCATTTAGTGTGCATATCAACACCGAAACCACCGTAATAGCCAGTGATTGACGCTAGCGTTTCACCGAATGCATGCAACGTGAATGCGTTTTGGTCACCGTGAGAGTGGCTGATTGAGCCAAACGGAGAACATTTGAATACCATGTGAATATGGTTATCACGCTCAGTCATCTTGTTGTGGAATGCAGCCCAACCCGTGATTGGGAATACTTTCAACAGTGGGTCATTCGATGGTGCTTTCTCTTCAGGTGCATCCCAAAGGAAGTTAAAGCGAAGATCATCGTAACCGAAGTCCCACCAACCGAAGTTGTAGAATTTGGTGTGTGCTTCAGTATCACGGCCTTTCAGTTGGTTGTAGTACCAAACATACTCAGGCTTCTGGTTAACACCTGCGTAATGCTTGATGTTGTAAGCCAGTTTTAGACCTGGGAAATCACCGATTGAAGACTGGTCACAGAAGCTCGCGCGCTTAGAGTGAACAGGCATGCAGTAAAGCGGGAAATCACCTGTGTTTTCGTAGAATGTTTTGTTGAACATGTCTACGCCACAGTATGCTTTCAATAGGTCGAATGCTTCGCCTAGGAATGCAGTTTGCGTGTTCCAGTAGTCCGGACCTTCAGCCCAACCGCCGTCTACACCGCCCCATGGTGGGTAGTGTACTGCGTAGTATTCTAGAGCGTATGCAATGTACTCGCCTGCTTTCGGGTGATCGTGGTAAAGCGCGATACACGTTGGGATGATAGCAGAAGAGATAGAACGAACACCGTGGCTGTTCAGTGGGTTGTTCAATAGATCAACCGTCACTTTCAGGTGGTGCATGATTTCGTCTAGACGCTCAATCAAAGCATCTTGAACTTGCTGACGTTCTTCATCTGTAAAGTAACCGTGTAGCCAGTCGTAACCCCAAGCCATAGCCGCGATAACACGGAAAGCTGCTTCATCGTTATAGCCACGAGAAGTCACGCCTTCTGGATCGTACGTAGACAGTTTTAGAGTCCAAGCTTTTGCTTTAGCAATTAGCGCTTCGTCTTCTTTCACAACACCAGCAATTGCTAGGTTACGTGTCGCGTTTAGTGCCATTTGGCAATCAACGTACATTTGACGCCAGTAAGGACGCCATAGAGAAGCTTTGCCTACCGTGTCAGCTGGGTACGCTTGAGGCTCTTCGAAAGGAGCAGTCTCAAGGAACTTAACTGTCGAGTTATTGTAGAAATCATCAAACATGCAGTGAGCTTCATCAGCTTTCACTTTCGCTTTGAATTCTTCTAACTGATCTGCTTGAACAAGAAGACGTGGACGTGCTTCGCTCAAGTTGTCTAGGAATGATAGGTCGAAGTCACGTTTCTGTACTTCGATAGGGAGTAGGTCTACAAGATTACCTGCTGAAGTATCATTCTCCAGCTTCATCTTCCTGATTGCATCAAGAGATTTTTGGTCGCTCATTCTAACTCACTTATTTTTCAAGTTGATTGAAAGGAATTAGCAATAATATACGTCTTATTGTAGGACAATTAAATCTATTTCGGTTCGATTGAACCATTTTGTACAGTTTTCGTGATTTAGGTCAGATATCTTCCACCTGACCGTTTTTCCGTTTCGCAGAGCAAAAAAAATGCGACGCCCTTTCGAGTCGTCGCATTCTATTATAATCGTTTTCTATGTATTAGCTTTCAGTTACTGCTTTCGCTTGCTTGCCGCCGTCATCGACCGCTTTAACCAATAGCACACCAACACCACCAACAATCACACCACAAAGTATGAAGACTAGACGTCCCCACATTGGGTTAGTGAGTAGAGCCATTAGCATGATACCGACACCCGCTACCGCAATCAGTTTACCAAGCATTTCACGCTGTTTGTTATCCAGTACTTTCTGTTCTGCTGACTCCGCAACTAATGGAGTAGACAGGTTACCGAAGAACTTATCAACGTCTGCTTGACGCTTCTCAGTTAATGGCTTGTAGAACAGAGTTGATAGGATGAAGAAACCACCTGTCAGCGTAATGTGAGCAATCAGACCGATAGCAACCTTAACATCAGACCATTCACGGCTTGTTAGCTCTTCTAGACCGAAGATTGAAGACACCATTTCAGCGTTAACAACGAAACCCACGTAGTAAGAAACAAAACCACCAACCACTAGCGTACCCCAACCAGCCCAGTCCGGAGTCTTCTTAATAAAGAAGCCAAGGAATGCAGGAATTGTCATTGGGAAGCCGATCAGTGCGCCTACATACATCATGGTATCGAACAGGCTCAAACCTTTAAGCGAGTTGATGAACTGTGCAATAAGGATGATAGCAATACCAAACACGGCAGAAGTAATCTTAGAAACCGTTACTAGTTCTTTTTCGCTAGCCGTACCTTTACGAACGATTGGTTCATAGAAGTTCTTAACAAAGATACCCGAGTTACGGTTTAGACCAGAATCCATTGAAGACATTGTCGCTGCAAACATCGCCGCAACTAGAAGGCCAACCATACCTGCTGGCATGTACTCTTGTACGAAGTATAGGTAGGCAAAGTCACCCGCTTTCTTACCTGCTTCTGGGTAAGCTGCTGCTAGGTCGACACCTTGACCTGCAATGTACCAAGAAGGCATGAACCAGATAAATACACCACAAAGCATTAGCACACACGCTAGTAGCGCTGCTTTCTTCGCGTTCTTTGAGTCTTTAGCCGCTAGGTAACGGTAAGAGTTAAGCATGTTGTTAGTAATAGAGAACTGCTTCACGAAGATGAAGAATGCCCAAATGCTGAAGATGCTTAAGTAGTTAATGTTGTTACCAGAAAGGAAAGAACCGCCTTCCGCTACAGGGAAGTTATTCACGATTTCACCAACACCGCCACCTTGAACAACAGCAACAACAGCACATGTCACGGTTACTGCCATGATGATAACCATCTGCATAAAGTCAGATGCAATTACCGCCCATGAACCACCCGTTACAGACATTGCCAATACAACCAAACCGGTAATCCAGATAGTTGCTGTCATGTCGAAACCGAAGATACCAGAAGCGATGATTGCTAGTGCGTTTAACCATACACCGGCAGAAACAACACTGTTTGGCATTGAAGACCAAGTGAACACTTGTTCGTTAGTCGCACCGAAACGCATACGAATTGCTTCGATTACCGTTACTACACGTAGTTGACGGAACTTTGGAGCAAAATATGCGAAGTTCATGAAGTAACCAAATGCGTTGGCTACGAAGATGACCGCTACTGCAAAACCATCGTTATACGCTTTACCTGCCGCACCGGTGAATGTCCATGCACTAAACTGGGTCATAAAGGCGGTTGCACCAACCATCCACCACAACATGTTACCGCCCCCGCGGAAGTAGTCACTGGTGGTACTTGTAAATGTTCTAAACATCCAACCTATCGCAATCAAGAATAGGAAATAAATGCCGACAATAATCGTGTTGAGTTCCATCGTGTATCCTTTGTCCGTTGTATTTTGTTACGATGACTATAGGAAATCTCAAACTTTATTTGTAGTACAATAATCCAAATAAGTGATGGCGATCTTATTTTGATTGATTAAGTTAATTATATATATGACATAGGATGGAATATGGCCAATCCATCAAGGCAATTACTGGTGTTTGAGGTAAAAACTCAAAAAACAAGGCCAAAGAACATCACACCCATTAAAATCAAAGACTTATGAGAAAGTGAGACTTTACACACTTATTAACAAATACAACCAAACACATATAAATATAAAATCCTCAAAAATAATAAAAGCCAAATCAGAGCTAAATCACCCTCATTTATCACACAATAAACCAGCGTTTTTTATCTATTGAGAGTGGATAATTTCATTAGAATTCTACTTAAATTAATCAATATAGAAGAGGCATATCCAGTTCAAACGATGGTAGATTCAAAATATACAAAAATGAAAAATCATGGATGACGCATAATTATTTGGGGGTCGAGAGTGTCTAAAAACGAATATCGAGCGTAATATTATTTTTATTATGATGGTAAAGAGAACGACCGCTAGGCGTATACAAGAAAAATTGCCTTAAGAAAGAGTTAATCGGGAGTGAACCAAAACCGTGCTACACATGGTGCAACACGCTTTCTAAAAACAAAAAAGCATTCACTTGGTATACCTTTTTGACTGGTTTTGATGAACCTATAAATGGTTCATCGGGACGTTTAAGTGGTTCACATAATAGTTGAAACACGCGTTTAGCTTAACGGTGGTTAGCGTCTTGCAGGTGAGCCGCTGACATGTTCGCATATAACTCGTTGTGTTATAGGACGCTCGATTATCAAGCCAAAATTTTCTCCCATATGAATTAACAGAACGGCGAGCATATGGTGGTGAGTTTATATCTAGGAAATCAGCCAAAATAAAACTGGATCTGTGTCCATTTACACCCAGCTCAAAAAAAGACCAGAATCACACTATTTCCGAAACAATATGGTTAAAACAAGATCGAAGTCTAGTTAGAAGACTTTCACTTGTGATCGCTCCCCGCTTCCAAGTCATCGTTAATTGAAGAATTATTGTCATACAATATTCTATATTCATCTACCAAACGTAAGGACATGTGGAATGCGATCAATGAAAGATATCACTCAAGACGCTATCGATATCGTTAAACCCTCTATCGACAAGCTGTTTGAAAGAACGAATAGAAAAGAACTGCATATTGTCGTTATGAATCCACACCTCAAGCCTTGGGAAGCCTCTTTTGAAGACGCCATTCTATATGAAGAGTCGTTAGGAGCTCCTGACAACTGGACAATCAAGTTTGATCACCTTGCCCGTAAGAAAGCACAACAAGCGTGGCGAGAATCGACAAGCAATCTAACACTGCACTCCCAACACCCATCTTCACTACGTGACGAAGACTTACTGTTTTATGGTTCGTTTGTTTACGGAAACGTGGTTGTTGCCTGCAGTGGTGTACAACAATGGTATGACATGCTGATCAGTGGCTGGATAGCGGTAGCTATTGAACAGTTAGCAATGCACGAATACCAAACAGAAAAAGCAGAAAACCCTACAAAAACATATCGCTAATAATTAGAAACAGAAGGTACTTATTATGAGTAAACTATTAAAATCCATTATGCTAGCAGCCGGTATACTTGTTTCTGCAACGTCAATTGCAGCTGACTATCCAAGCAAAAACATTCGCTTAGTTGTGCCATTTGGCGCGGGCGGCGGCACCGATGCCGTTGGTCGTACTCTTGCAAATAGCGCGAAAGACATTCTTGGGCAAAATATTTCAATCATGAACCGTACTGGTGGCGCAGGCGCAGTTGGGATGAGCTTTGGTGCTCAGCAGCGTGCGGATGGTTACACATTAACAGTAGTAACACGTGAAATCGCTTCACTTCCTCAAATGGGTTTGATGCGTCATACCGCTGACGACTTTAAACTCATTCGTTTAGTTAACTTAGATCCTGCGGTCGTATTGGTTGCAGCAGATAGCCCATACAACACGATTAACGACCTGATTAAGGAAGCCAAAGAAAAACCAGGCAGCGTAAAATTCGCTTCAACCGCTGCGCCAAACTTCTACCTAATGTCTCTTGAAAAAGATCAAGGCATTAAATTAAACGCTATCCCTTACAACGGTGCATCAGAAGCAATTCCTGCTGTACTAGGCCATCACACAGACGTCACTATGGTTACTCCTGGTGAAGCTATCGCTCAACTTCGTTCAGGCCAACTAAAAGCATTAGGTGTCATGTCTGAAGAACGTATTCAGTACATTCCAGATGTTCCTACTTTGAAAGAGCAAGGCATTGATGTAGTAACAGGTACATGGCGCGGTATTGGTGCTCCAAAAGATACACCTGATGCAGTAATCGAGAAGTTGGGGGCTGCATTTGATGAAGCAATGGCAAGTGAAGAGTTCAAAACTTTCATGGCGAAAGGTGCAATGACGATTCACAATCTTGATGACAAAGCCTTCACTGAGTTTGTTGCAGAAGATACAAAATCATTGACTCAATTAATTCAATAACCTTTGTTCAGAGGCACAGCTTTTATCAGTTGTGCCTCTGTTACTAGTTTATACCTTTCCCTTGCTTTACTTTTTAGGGGTAAACTCCATGTCTAACTCTCACTCTTACTTAAACCGAAACGTCGTTTTCCCTTCTATCATCATTATCCTTAGCGCAATCGCGTTCGCGCTGATCACTCAATTTGATCGTCCGATGTACCAAGATGCAAGTGTCGATGCAAAATTCTTCCCGATGATGATTGTGATTGCCCAAATTGCTATCTGTATTGTTCTCATCGTTCAACACAAATTAAAAGGTGCCTCTGAACAACAAGAAGCGATGATAAGCAAGATGTCGATTTTCGGCGTTGCTTTTCTTATTGGCTACGCATTACTCATCAGTGTAGTTGGCTACCTTTATGCTAGTTTGATTGCATTTATGTTCTACCTCGTTTACTTCAAAGTGAAGAAGCCAATCTATTACGTTGTCGCCGTTGTCTTTGTGTTCGCGGTTTACTATCTATTTGGCGAGGTGTTCTACATCGCGCTTCCTGAAACAACGTGGTCTTAGGAGGTCATATGTTTGAATATCTAATCGATGGTCTCGCAACTGCAGTTAGCTTTGCAGTGCTTCCTGTCCTTGTTTTTGGCGTACTGGGCGGCGTTATTTTAGGCGCACTACCCGGACTTACAGCGACAATGGGCGTGGCAATTCTCCTTCCATTTACCTTTGGCATGGAACCGACTTCAGCCCTTGTGATGTTAATTGGTGTATACATTGGTGGGATTTACGGTGGCTCAATTGCCGCAATTTTACTTAAAACCCCAGGAACACCGGCTTCTGCAGCAAGTGTACTCGACGGTCACACTATGGCTGTTAGAGGACAAGCAGCAAGAGCATTAAGTATTTCTGCTGTTGCATCATTTATTGGCGGGCTGTTAAGTACTATCGTCCTCATCGCGATTGCGCCTAAATTAGCGACCTTTGCACTGCGTTTTAATGCGCCAGAATATTTTGCACTCGCTCTGTTTGGTTTAACGATTATTGCGAGTGTTTCTTCGAACAACATTTTTAAAGGGTTACTTGCGGGAACCATTGGATTATTGGTTTCAACTGTTGGACTCGACCCAATCAGCAGTGTGCCAAGATTTACTTTTGACATCATGGATCTTTACAGCGGAATCAATGTCATCCCTGTCTTAATTGGTTTATTCGCTCTATCTGAGGCATTAAACCAACTAGAGAAGCTGTTCTCTGAAAAGAAAGTCGTTGCACCGAAATTTGACCACAAACTATTAAGTAAAAGTGATCTCAAAGAAATGCTACCAACGGCCATAAAAAGTGGTTTGATGGGAACAACTATCGGCTCGGTACCGGGTGCTGGTGCTGATATATCTGCATTTGTTTGTTACAACGAAGCAAAACGTTCGTCTAAGAACCCAGAAGAGTTTGGTAAAGGCTCGGTTCGTGGCCTTGCAGCCGCTGAATCTGGAAACAACGGCGTAACGGGTGGCTCGCTAGTTCCGTTATTAACACTAGGTGTTCCTGGAGATGCCGTGGCAGCGGTTCTTCTTGGTGCACTTATAGTACAAGGACTCACACCAGGCCCACTGCTATTCGCCCAAAACCCCGAAGTGGTTTATGGCGTGTTCAGCTCAATGTTGGTCGCTAACCTTGTGATGTTAGTGATTGGTTTACTGGGTATTCGCTTCTTCTGTCGAATCATTGAAGTACCGAAGATCATCATGATTCCAATCATTGTCTTCCTTTCAATTGTCGGCGCTTACGCAATTAACAACTCGATGTTTGATGTGGGTATTGCAATCGGTTTCGGTCTACTTGGCTTTATCTTAACTAAACTGGATATCCCTTCTTCACCGATTCTGCTTGCGATCATCTTAGGGCCAATGGCAGAAACAAACCTTAGAAAATCACTGCTGATGTACGATGGCAGTTGGTCTTTCCTTTATGAGCGTCCTATTGCTCTCGCGTTTATCGTGTTAGCTGTATTCTCGGTTTATTCAACGTTAAAAATGAAGAAAAAGCAGAAACAAAAGCAAACTTACGAACATCATGATTAGCCGCTTGTTTAAGCTAGAATATTGAAACAACTCAAAGCCAGAGACAACAGTCTCTGGCTTTTTTCATACATGAAAGCAGCCAATTTTCGTAAACGGTAGACAACAAAAAAGGTATGCACTTGGCATTAATGCCGATCAGTTAAAGCCAAAGCGATCGGTTGAAGGATCCTTCAGAGCTGTC